>CATWCG010000076.1:0-7652 GCA_958349165.1 uncultured Actinomyces sp.
TCGGCGCCCGCTCCTACCCGGCGTTCCTGGCGCGCCCGCGCCTCATCGACGTGGGCGCCGCCATCAACCGCTACCGCGGCCTGTCCCTGCGCGAGCCGCGCGAGGCTGGCGAGGCGCGCGAGGTTGGCCAGGTGGGTGAGGCGCGCGAGGCGGCCGAGTCGTAGTCGCTTGAGGCCGGGCGCCGGGCCCGGCTGCTCCGGGGCCGGCTGCTTTGTGTGAACCGGGCTGTTTGGTGTGCGCCCAGCAATTTCGCATGCAATTCCCATGTAAACCTTTCAAACATTGAATTGGCGTCGTTGGAATTGCAACGTTTCTGGGCTTTGTTGAAAGTTCATGCATTTGAATTGCATGCGAAATTTCTGGGATGTGTTTCCGGCGTCACTTGTGGGCGCCGCCGGGCCGCCCGTCATGCCAGCGCCTTCGGGCTGCTTTGTGTGAACTGGGCTGTTTGGTGTGCGCCCAGCAATTTCGCATGCAATTCCCATGTAAACCTTTCAAATATTGAATTGGCGTCGTTGGAATTGCAACGATTCTGGGCTTTGTTGAAAGTTCATGCATTTGAATTGCATGCGAAATTTCTGGGACGTGTCTCCGGCGTCATTTGTGGGTACTGCAGCCGGGTCCAGAAATCCCCGCAGACACATCACCGGGAATTACGACGGTCGTGCCTCGAGGAGGACCGCGGGCCCCGAGACGCAGCGCGGAGCGGGCCCCGAGACACACCACGGGCCCCGAGGAAAACCGCGGAGCGACCCCCGAGACGACCCCGGGTCGTCTCGGGGATGAATCAGGGGAAACCTCCGTAGCGGTGACGCGCGCCGCAGGCGCACGATGGATACATGAACACGAACACAACAATCACGGCCCCTGCGGCCGCACAGGCCCCGGCCTCGTCCATCGTCCGACTCCAGGGCGTCTCCAAGATCTACGGAAGCGGCGACGCCCAGGTGCGCGCCCTCGACGACGTGAGCGTCGGCTTCGGCGCCGGCGAATTCACCGCCATCATGGGGCCCTCCGGCTCCGGCAAGTCCACGATGATGCACATCCTCGCCGGCCTCGACGCCCCCACCGCCGGGCACGTCTTCGTCGAAGACACCGACATCACCGCCCTGAAAGACACCGCGCTGACCAAGCTGCGCCGCGACCGCATCGGCTTCGTGTTCCAGTCCTTCAACCTGGTGCCCACCCTGGACGCCCGCGCCAACATCCTCCTGCCCATGCGCCTGGCGGGCAAAGCCCCCGAGAAGGAATGGTTCGACCTCATCGTCAACTCCCTGGGCATCGCGAACCGCCTGAACCACCGCCCCTCCGAAATGTCCGGAGGCCAGCAGCAGCGCGTCGCCGTCGCCCGCGCCCTCATGAGCCGCCCCGCCGTCATCGTCGCCGACGAGCCCACCGGCAACCTCGACTCCCACTCCACCGACGAGGTCATGGACCTGCTGCGTCGCGCCGTCGACGAACTGAGCCAGAGCGTCATCATGGTCACCCACGACACGGCCACCGCCGCCTACGCGGACCGCGTCCTCGTGTGCCGAGACGGCCGCATCGTCTCCGACCTGCGCGACATCACCGCCGACAACCTGACCGCTGCGCTGCGCTAAACGCGCGCGCCCACACTCCCAAGTCTCATCTCATGTCTGCAACAAACTCACTCCTGAGCGCCAACCTGCGCTCCCACGGCCGCCGTTACATCTCCACCGGCCTGGCCGTCGCCATCTCCACGGCCTTCATCGTCATCACCCTCATCGTCATGACGGCGATGACCTCGGGTCTGACCTCCAGCGTCTACAGTCAGTACCGCGGCGGCACGATCGTCGTCTCCCAAAACGACGACGCGCCCGAGGGCGCCATCGAAAGCGCCGAAAGAACCCTGAGCGCAACCAGCGGCGTCACCGCCATCAAGCACATGGCCCAGTGGCCCGCCGACGCCCAGACCGACGCGACGCGCGCGAGCCTCTACGTGTCGCCGCTGGCCCCCAAGCCCTTCGCCGACCTCGACCTGAGCGCCGGAACCGCCCCGACCGCCGACGACCAGATCACCATCCCCGAGCACACGGCCGCGGCCCTCTCGCTGAAGGTCGGCGACACCGTCCGCGTGCGAGCCGGATTCGCCGAGGGTGACTACCGCCCCCTCACGATCGTCGGCACCACGCGCTCGAACACCATCAGTATGGGAGTGCCCGCCAGCTACGTGACCGACGGCGGCTTCTCCGCGATCTTCGGAACGACCGCCTCCGGGAAGTTCATCGTCGCGACTTCCGGATCGGATGCGGACAGCAACGCAAACCCTCCCAGCGCCACCCAGGACGAGTGGGTGGCAACAGCAAACTCCGCTTTGAGTGGAGTCTCTGGCGTGAGCGTGACCAGCGTGCACCAGGCAATCCAGGACGACCTGAACCAGGCGCGCCTGGGAGCGTCCATGACGATGGGAATCATGCTGATCTTCCCGGCGATCGCGGCGCTCGTGGCCTCTATCGTCGTCTCCTCGACATTCCGCGTGGTGCTCACGCAGCGCACCCGCGAACTGGCGCTGCTGCGGACGCTGGGAGCGACCAGGCGACAGGTTCGCTCGCTCGTGACCCGCGAGGCCCTCGCGATCGGAGCGATCTCGTCCGCGATTGGCGTCGTGCTCGGCTGGCTGATTGGCGCTCTCGCGGAGGCGGGCACCGGCCTGGCCTCTAGCGTCGTCGCTGCGCTGGCGGGGGCCTCCGTCTGGCAGCTCGCCCTCACGTGGGTGGGGGCCACCCTGTTCACGACCCTGGTCGGCGTCTTCCCGGCCCGCGCGGCCTCCCGCGTCGCGCCCGTCGCCGCCCTCGCCCCCGTGAACGAGGCCGGGGCCGCCTCCCGGAAGAAGCACACCGTCCGCTTCGTCATCGGCGCGCTCATCGCGGTGGCCGGCTGCGGGGCTGTGGCCCTCGCGTGGCGCTCGGATAGCGGCGGCACGAAGTTCCTCGGGGCTTTCGGCGGGTCGCTCCTGGCGCTCCTCGGCGCGCTGCTCGTCGCCTCCGTGCTGCTGCCCGCCCTCACCCGCGCGTTCGGCTCGGTCTTCCCGGGCACGCTGTCCGCCATGGCCCGCGAGAATACGATGCGCAACCCCGGCCGCACCTCCGCGACCGGCACAGCGATCATCATCGGCGTGACCCTGGTTGTCACCATCATCGTCGGCGCCGCATCCGTGCGCACCACCCTCACCAACGCCGTCAACGACGCGCGTCCCTTCGACCTCATGGCCGTGTCCACAGATGGGGCGATCACCGACGACCAGCAGGCCGCCATCGCGGCCACCGACGGCGTCGCCGCCACCGTCGCCCAGTACGCCGCCCCCGGCACCCTGACGACCACCTCGGGCGCGCCCGCCTACGCCGGACCTGAGGGAGCGGGCTCGGAGGACGAGGCCCAGGCCTCGTCGGTCATGATCACCGGAGAACCCGACTACGCGGGTGTCACCCACTCGACCGTCACCCAGCTGGGCGATAACCAGGTGCGCGTCGGTGACGAGGCCCTGGCCGGGCAGACGCTGCGCCTGTGCGCCGAGTCGTGCGTGGACCTGAGCGCCACCTACGACAAGAACGGCAGCGTCGGGGAGGCCCAGGTCTCCGAGAAGACCCTGCGATCCATCGCGAGCTCGCTCGAGCGTCAGGCGATCATCATCAAGATGGCCGACGGGGCCGACGCCGAGACCGTCCAGGCCGCACTGCTCAAGGACTCGCACCTGAGCGTCAACGGCTCCGCGCTGGAGCGCCAGATGTACACGAAGATCATCGACCGGCTGATGCTCGTCCTCGTCGGACTGCTCGGCGTGTCCGTCCTGGTGTCCCTGGTGGGCGTGGCCAACACGCTGTCCCTGTCGGTCGCCGAACGCATCCGCGAAAACGGGCTGCTGCGGGCCCTCGGCCTGACGCGTCGCCAGATGAAGAGCCTCCTCGCCCTCGAGGCGCTGTTCCTGTCGCTGACCGGTGCGCTCATCGGCGTCGGCATGGGCGTCGCCTTCGGGTGGGTCGGCGTCATGAGCCTGCCCGTCGAGGGGGCCACCCCCGTGCTGAGCGTGCCGTGGCTGCAGCTGGCCGGCGTGTGCGTCGTCGCCATCGTGTCCGCGCTCATCGCCTCGTGGCTGCCGGGACGCCGGGCCGCGAAGGTCAGCCCCTCGGAGGCGCTGGCCACGGAGTGACGCCGGTTGAGTGCCGCCGGTTGAGTGACGCCGGTTGAGTGCCGGGCGGGGCGCTGTGGGTGTGGTCCACAGCGCCCCGCCGCGCGTTTGTGAGCGCCGCGCGTCAGTATCGTCTCGTGTCAGCTGACAACCTTCCTGCGGGCCTCGCGTCAGTATCGTCTCGCGTCAGCGTGCGACCCTCCTGTGGGCCGCGCGCCGGGCGGCCAGCGCCGAGGCGATGAGGGCCGCCGAGGCCGCGAGGTACGGGTACAGGCCCGGCCCGCCGGAGTAGGGGAGCGTCGGGGCCTCCCGGTCGGCCACCATGATGGTCGCCGTGAACTTCCCGTCGATGATCATGCCCTGCACGTCCAACGTCAGGTCGTTGTAGCCGGAGTTGTAGACCTGGACGGAGGCCTTCGTCCACTTGTTTTGGTCGAAGATCTCGGTGTCGGGCATGACGTTCGTGCCCGTGCCGTCGCCCAGCTGCGCGCTGAGCGTGAAGCCGATCGGCTGCGGCAGGAGCAGGTGCCCCTCGGGGGCTTTGGTCTCGACGAGCCAGTACTTCTTGTCCGTCGCCAGCGTCGTCACCTTCCAGTAGTACGGGAAGGTGCCGGTGTTCGACGCGTCCAGGGTCAGGACCGGGGTGGCCGAGCCGTTCACGCGCGGGTCCACGTCGTAGATCGCGAACTCGGACCCGGCGAGCGGATAGTAGGAGTAGCCCTGCGCGTCCACGTACTCGTTGGCGATTTCGGGCCACTGGAGGTTCGTGAACTGGCGGCCGGCCTTCGCGATGACGACCGTTCGCACGCGCACCGGACCGCACACCTTATTGTTGTCCGAGCCGTCCGAGTCTCGACCCGACGAAGCGATGACCTCGCTGTACAGGCCGTATCCCGAGCGCGGCGGCCCCAGGTAGCGGCACGAGAATCGCGACTCGTCCACGTTCGCCGCTTCCGAGCGCGTCACGTTGATGCGCACCCAGTACTCGCGCGAGGAGTTCGCGGGCAGCGGGTCGCCGCTCGTGATCTGGTAGCGCCCGCCCACGCCGCTCAGCTCGGCCGCCGCGTCCAAGTCCCCTTGCGTGGCGGCAGTGCGCACCGAGTTGATCGTCAGGCTCGAGGGGAAACCCGGAGCGACCTGCAAGGCACCCGTGTCCCCATCCAGCGACCCGCTATTCGTCGCGGTCACCTTGTAATCCACGTCGAAGGTCACGGGGCCGTTGCCGCCGTTCGCCACGAGCTCCTGCTTGACGCTGACGTCCGCTCGGCGCGCTCGATTCGTGAACGTGCAGTCGATCGTCTGCGCCGCCGCGCTGGCCGCCGCCCCGACGCCCGCGAAATTGACGCTCTTCGACTCGGTGTCCACGGTCGCGGCCACGGCCTCGCCCGCGCCGTTCACGCACGAGATCGACTCAAGCGCCCACTCCTCGTCCGGCGCGGCCGGGGTCACGCCGCTTTCCGTGATCGTGAAATCCGAGTGCCCCACCAGGAACGCCCGGTACGAGGCCATGGACGCCCGCTTCGACTCGCCCAGGCCGGAGGGGGTAAGCGTCTGGTTGAAGGCGCCGTCCTCGACCCAGCCGGACACCGCGGTTCCGTCCGGGGTCTGCGACGAGGCCGTGGCGCCGGCGGGCGCGTCAACGGCGTCTTGGGTGGCGGTGGAGGTGAAGGTCGCCGACGGCTGGGCCGCGCCCGCGCCCGCGCCGTCCATCTCAGTGACCTTGTGGATGCGCACGTAGCGTTCCTGCGTGATCGAGGCGTACAGGCACGCGAAGCTCATGTTGAGTTCCGGCGTGCTCATGGACGTGACGGGCCGGGCGCCCTCCGGGGGAGCGGCCGGGCACGAGGCGCTGCGGCCGTTATCCGTGAAACCCCAGATCGTCATGCGGTAGCGAATCCCGTCCTTCTCCCACACCGTGTCGGGCAGTGTGGAGGTGGAGATGGAGACCGTGTCGTTCGAGGCCGGGGTGCGCAGGGAGATATCGACGGCGTCCGGCCAGTCGTTCTCCGCCCGCTGCGCCTTCGCCCAGCCCGCGGTCTGGTTGATATGGCCCTTCTGGCCCTTGTTGTACAGGTCGTAGCTTCCGTTGCCCGCGCCGACGTGCTGGGCGCACACGGTCTTTCCGGTCAGCCACTGGTCGGTATTGCGGCCCTCCGGGTTGTAGAGGCGAGCCGGACCCGTGAACTTCCCGCCGATCTTGCGGCGGCTACCGTTCGCGGCCACCGATCCGTCAGGGTTCGTGTCGCACACGCTGTTGGCCACCACCGTGTAGGCGCCGCCCGCGCGCGGCACGACCGTCGTCTCCGTGTCGTCCTGAGATTCCTCGATGTCCCACGGGATCGCCCCCTGCATCGCGAAACCGTCACCCTGAATACGCAGGTTCAGGTCCCCGTGGAAATACCGCTGCGGGCCAACATCGGTCAGCGTTTTCTGGTTCCTGCCCGTGCCTCGTTCCAAGTTATTGAAAATCGGCAGGTTGTTGTTGCGCAGCGTGCCCAGCAGGAACGGCTTGCCTGCCGCGACCGTGCCCGGCGAGGCCGGCTGGAATCCCATGGCGGTCTGCTTCCACGGCGCGATCTTGCCCTGGACCGTCGTCTCGTTGTTGTAGAAGATGACGCCGTTCTCCTCCGGGTTTTCACCCCACGGCAGCGAGCGCGTCGTGTAGCTCCAGTAGCCCTGCGACGCCAGTGAGGACTCCAGCCACTGGGCGCGCTTCCAGCCCGTCCCGTCCTGCAGCGAGCCGCCCGGCCACGGCCCCCACTGATCCAGTGGTTTCACCCACCCGTCGCGCGACCACATGTTCGGGCGGTTCGTCTCCATGTAGGCGTATCGATCCACCTGGTTGCGCGTGTCTTCGACCGTGCCGTAGTAGACGAGGCGGCGGAAGTTGTAGTCCCACACGCCCGGCTCGTCACTGGGGTCGATGAAGGGGTAGGTGCGCTCGGTGGGCGAGTTGTTGACGACCGAGTCCGTGAAGATCGAGGCGACGTTGTTGATGGTGAAGGAGGCGCCGCCGGGTTCCTCCGCGGTTTGCGCGGCCTGAGCGGCCTGAGCGGCCTGAGCGGTTTGAGCGGCCTGCGTGGTTTGAGCGGCCTGCGTGGTTTGAGCGGCCTGCGCTGGGGGTGTCGTGGGTGCCACGACGAGGCCCACCAGGAGTGCCGCTGCGCTCGCGGCCCACGCGCGCGCCGCGCGCCGGGCGTGTGTGGTCGAGTGGGGCGACGCGGGCGTGGCGTGGCCGTGTGTGGATGTGCGGCGCATGTGTACTCCGTCGTCTCGGGGGCGCCCCCGTGGTTATTACAAAACTGACTAGTAGTCATGCTATCTGTGCCGATCGGCACATGCAAACATTTGTCACGCCGGGGTGATTTTCGGCGTAGTTGGATAGCCATCCGAGGCGAGTCTCGGCTTATCGGCCCATTTCTCTGCGCGATCGGGGTGTGTGGGCTGCTTGACGACTCCTCTGTTTTCAGCCCTGTGGCTTGTCGGGCGCGGGGCGCGGTGGGTG
>CATWCG010000077.1:0-7617 GCA_958349165.1 uncultured Actinomyces sp.
AAACCGGCGGATTCAGACCCCAACTACACCCCCAATTATGAAGAGCCACTTAAGTGCAGAGAGTCAGCGATGCTGTCTTGGCAGTGAATGGGTGCCATTTTAAATAGCATGGCAAGCTGTCCCCATTCAAGGATGTGAACCGCTACCCATATGGGTAGTTTACTTGCGTATTCTTTTTTATAGTGTTTGATAAAATCCTCTTGTGATCGACTGAGGTTTATGTTGTAGGCCTTGATCCATTTTCTGTATTCATCGGTTTCATGATTGTTTTCCTTGTCGAAACCTGAGGGTCCTAATCGAAGCGATGCAAGGTGGAGATAGGGGTGATCTTTGCCGAGCGTGTAGCCAATGAGCGCTCGTAATCCTACTTCGATCCGCGAGAGTTCTTGAAAAGTTGTTGCGCGGAGTCGCTCATCGAATCTGTAGAGCGCTAAGACCTGTTCGAGGTTTGTCTTAGGGAGGAACTGATCGGAGCGTGTTCGGCTTGCCTTATCATATTGGCGAAATGGGTAAGAGTAGCCAGACAATCTGTAGTAGCTGATTGACTCGAGTGCTTTCCGCGCTGTGTCAATGTCATCGATGATCATTCCGCGTGATCGCAATATGTCGATCTGTTCATCGATAGTTCGAAAAGGCTTTTCCATGGTTATGCGCCCTTGCATAGAAGAAAACCGGCCCTGGACCTTACGGCGGAACCGGTGTTGATGACAATATTGTACTGTTTATTGGTGTCTTATGCCAATCTGGCATAGTTGTGAGGCACCTCATAGTGGGGTTGAATATGGTCTCACTGCTCGTGCCCATCGCAAAAGAGAAGACCGACTCTGGATCCCCGTGGTGGGGTAAGAGCCGGTTCTGGTAACCGCCATTATAGGCGGCCCCTGCTGCGCGTGTCAGCCGTTGGCCTGCTGGCCCGGGTCGTTGCACATCGTGATGCCCTCGAAGCCTGCGGCGCCCAGCACCTGGAAGATGTCGTCGAGGAGGACCATCGGCTCCGCGGTGCCCGCCGCGAACTCCGGGTGGCGGATCTCGATGGCGGCCATGCCGCGCGGGTCCGTGACCGGCTCAGTGTCGAACCTCGCCGACAACAGCCGGTTTGCCTCCTCCAGGTCGGCGGGGGAGCCGAACGCCCAGGTGACGGCCTTGTTGCCCGCCCCCGTGGGGGTGCGCTGAATGTACATGCGGGTCATGAGGATGCGGCGCCCGTGGCGCGGGAACACGTCTCCCACGCGCATAAACAGGGCGATGTCGGCCAGCTCCCCGCCCAGCGACGAATCCACGAGGGCGTACCCGTAGGCGCCGATGCCGCGCAGAGTCAGGGCGTCCGCGAGAAGCCCGATGACCTCGTCCCCGAAGGGCTCAGGCTGGAAGTACACGCCCTCGCCGACCCTCGGAGCATCCGGGCCAAGCAGCGTGATGTCGAAGCCCGCGTCGGCCAGCGCGTCCCGCACGAGCGCCACGTTGTGCTCGGGGAAGGGGTGCAGCGCGGCCGCGTTCGCCGCGATGCGCTCGATAAACACGTAGGTGGAAAAACCAAGCTCAGCCATGCGCTCATTGTAGGCGCGCGGCCAGCCGGTCATGCGACGAGGCCGTGGCGCCCCGGGCGGTCAGGCGACCACGAGGGGAGGCCACGGCCTCGTCAATGACGGAGAGTCAGCGCAGGCACAGGCCCTGCTCGTGAAGGACCTCCATGATGGGGGAAACGTGCGCGCCACCCACGCCGATGTTCGTGGCGACCAGGTGCGTGAAGGACTCGAGGCGCGAGCCCGAGCGCAGGTCGTAGTACTCGGTGACCTCACGGTCGTAGTCGGCCAGCGTCTGCGTGTAGGACTCGACGCGCGGGTACGTGTTCTTCGCGGTGACGACCGACAGGGGCATGCGCGGCTTCTGGCCGGGCTCCTGGTCCGCGTGTCCGACGAGCAGGCCGAGAACCGGGAACGTGAGTTCGGGAAGCTGAAGCACCTTCACGACCGGGCGCGGATCGGCGAGGATCGAGCCGAGGTACACGGTGCCCAGGCCCATCGACTCGGCGGCCACGACCACGTTCTGAGCCGCCAGGAGCGCATCCTCAAGCGCCGTGAGGAACAGGTTGATCGACCCCAGGGCCTCCGAGGAGACGCCCTGCTCAGCGCGAATACGGCTGTTGCGGTACAGGTCGGCGACGAAGATGAACAGGTCGCCCTTCGTGCCGCCCACGTAGGGCTGGCCGGACGCGGCGCCGATCGCCTCGCGCACCTGCGGGTCCGTGATGTGCAAGACCGTGCAGGACTGCAGGAACGAGGACGTGGCCGTGTGGCGGGCCACCTCCATGAGCGTGGTGACCTCCTCCTCGGTCAGGCTGATCCTTGTAGGCGCGGATCGTGCGGTGGGCGAGCTGGCTCGCAATCGTCTCGTTTGTCATGCGTTCATTCTACGATTGGGTGCGTGAAACAAATAGATCCCTTCGGACCTTTTGCGCTGGCAGCAAACGTCACGCCCGTCGCCGTCCCCTCCCCGGCCGGCGAGCTCAGCGGCCTGCTGACCGGCCCGAGCGCCCCCAGCCTCGTCGACGGCACCCCCGCGATCTCGCCGGCCTCCTCGCCGGACGTGGCGGGGGAGAACCGCGCGCTCCTCGTCCCCGGCTACACGGGCTCCAAGGAAGACTACGCCCCCGTCCTGCCCTTCCTCGGGGAGGCGGGCTGGGACACGCTCGCCTACTCGCAACGAGGCCAGGGCGGGTCCGCCGCGCCCGCCGGCCTGGGCGCCTACGGGATGAGCGACTTCGTCGGCGACCTCATCGCCGTCGCCGAGGCCTGGGCCGGGACCACGGGACGCGTGCACCTCGTGGGCCACTCCTTCGGCGGCATCGTCGCGCGGGCAGCCGTCATCGCCCGCCCCGACCTCTTCGCCTCCGTCACCCTGTTCTGCTCGGGGCGCGCCGTCTACGACTGGATGAACACCCTGCCCATCCTCGACCCCCTGCCCACGGGCCCCGGCGCGCGGCAGCGGGTGCTGCGCACCTACTTCCCGGACATGACGTTCGACGAGCCGGGCGTCGGGTGGGCGGAATTTCAACGTGTTCGCGCCCTGGACACGGCCTCGGAAAACCTGGTCGGCATCGCCCGCATCCTCTCCCAGCTGCGCCCCGACACCCCCGCGCTCGCGGCCACCGGCGTGCCCGTGCACGTTTTGTACGGGGACCAGGACGAGATCTGGCCGCCCGCCTGGTACGCCGAGGAGGCCTCGGACCTGGGTGCGCGCGAGAGCATTATTCGCGGGGGCGCGCACAGTGCCCAGCTGCAGTACCCGCAGGAATGGGCGCGCCTGGCGAGCTCATTCTGGGCGGACGCGGAGTCGGGGGCGCTCGTCTGGTCCCTGTGAGGTGTGTACCGTTGTCCCAAAAGCTGGCATTGTGACGCAGTGTCGTGAGCTCCGCTGCCTATGATGGAGGCATGAACAAGCGTTCCATCCTTTCTGCAGTGCTCGCACTCGGCCTCGGTGTCGCCGCCCTGACCGGCTGCTCCAACACCGGCGCGAATTACGTGACCCCCAGCGACGTTAAGACCGTCGAAACCACGATCGCTGAGGTCGGCGACCAGGGCGTCAAGGTCCCCGAGAAGCGCGACCTGAAGGTCGTGCTCCCCGAGTCCGACAAGGCCTCGGACTACAAGGTCGAGGTCTCCGACCCCGAGACCCTCTCCGCGGGCAAGCCCGACAAGAACATCATCACCCTGCATCCGCTCAAGGTGACCGGCGAGGACGCGGCCCCCGTGACCGTGACCATCACCGACAAGGACGGCATCACCACCGACTTCAAGGTGACCGTCACCGAGGGCGCCAACTGATTCCATACTGACAACGCTGTGGGCCCAGGATCTGCGGATCCTGGGCCCTCCTGTATTGGTGCCCGATCGGGCATCTCACAGAGCGTCGATGAACTCCCGCATAGCGCGCAGCGGCAGCATCAGGTGGTTCTCCGCTCCCGGGCAGGGAACAAAGTGTGAGGACTGGCTGAGGTAGAACTCGCGCGCGTGGTCGTTGGCACAGTGGACGAGGAGGGCAGCGAATCCCACCTCATTGCTGAGCTTGTAGGCTCGCAAGAGTGCGTCTTTGAGCAGGGCTGCGCCGATGCCTCGTCCCTGCGCGCGCTGATCGACGGCGAGGCGCGCAAGGAGGAGTACTGGGCAGGGCTCGGGGCGTTGACTGGGCTTCAGGGCATCTGGGAGTGTGCTGCGCTGCACTGCCCCCATCGATAGGGCGTAGAAGCCCAGTGTGTCGGGTTCCTGTGTTGTGACGAAAACGCGAGCATTTCCGGCTCGGTGATTCTGCCACGCGAATCGGTGGAACCAGTCGTCTATTTCTGAGTTGCCCGATTGGAAGCGTGAGCGGTTCTCCCTCTGCTCGAGCGACCGAGGTTCTTGCAGGACTGGTACGTACATCAGTTCTCGAGTGCGCGTGAGGCGTTCAGGTTGATGTGCGTGCCGAAGGGCGAGGGGCGCTCGAAGAGCTTGCGCAGCTTGGGATCGTCCGTCGGCGAGGCCGCAAGGATCTCTTCGAAGCGGGCGTGTTGTTCGTCGTCCATGAGGAAGAGGCGCTGGTCGGCGAGACGTCGCTGTGCCTCCAGCGTGGCGGCGGAGAGAACGAAATCGCTGATGCTGCGAGATTCATACGCTGCGGCGCTGCGAATGAGGGAATTCTGTTCCTCGGTGAGGCGCAGCTCCAGGCGCCGGGTCTTTGCAGTGCTCATGTCAACTCCTCTTGTGCGTGTACGGACATTATCTGTACGTATAGATACCTTAGCGCCTGCGGTGCGAGTGGACTAGCTCTTTCCCCTGAAAGGATCCCTGCGGAAATGGACCACGCTGCGAGTGGATGAGAAGGGGGTGGCCAACGATGAGTTGGCCACCCCCTTCTGGTCGACGTCTCAGTGCAGGATTCGCGCCAGGAAGTCCCGGGTTGCCTGCTCGCGCGGGTTGTCGATGACCTGCTCGGGCGGGCCCTGCTCGACGATCTGGCCGCCGCGCAGGAACACGACTCGGTCGGCCGCCTGTCGAGCGAAGCTGATCTCGTGCGTCGCCATGAGAATGGTCGAGCCCTGAGCCTTGATCTCGCGCACGAGATCCAAGACCTCGCCGACGAGCACCGGGTCCAGCGCGGCCGTGATCTCGTCCAGCAGGAGAAGCTCCGGGTTCGTGGCGAGCGCGCGTGCGATGGCGACGCGCTGCTGCTGGCCGCCAGACAGGCGATCCGGGAACTCCTTCGCCTTGTCCTTCAAGCCGATGCGGTCCAACAGCTCCAGGCCGCGCTCGCGTGCGCGGTCCTTCTCCCAGCCGTGCACCTTGCGGGCCGCCAGCGTCACGTTGTCCAGCACCGACATGTGCGGGAACAGGTTGTAGTGCTGGAACACCACGCCGATGCGCGCGCGGATCTGATCCGCGTTCACGCGCGGATCCGTGATGTCCTCGCCGGCCAGGAAGATCTGGCCGTCGTCTACCCGCTCCAGCAGGTTTGCGCAGCGCAGCAGCGTCGACTTGCCCGAACCGGACGCGCCCAAAAGGACCACGACCTCGTGCGCGGCGACGTCCAGGTCCAGGCCGCGCAGGACGACGTTGTCGCCGAAGCGCTTGACGACGCCGACGGCGCTCAGGACCGGGGTCGTGTTGTCCGAGGCGGGGGAGGCCTCGTTCATCGTGGGGACCGACATCAGACGGTACCTCCCATCTGCTCGCGCTTACGCAGCCGGGCCGTGTACCAGTCCGACAGGCGAATGAAGGGGAACGACAAGACGATGAACAGCAGGCCAGCGACCACGTAGGAGGTCATGTTGTAGGTCTTGGCCTGCACCATCTGGGCCGAGCGGATCGCGTCGACCGCGCCCAGGACCGAGATCAGGCCGACGTCCTTCTGCATGGAAATGAAGTCGTTCATGAGGGCGGGCGTGACCTTGCGGATCGCCTGCGGAACGATGATCATGCGCAGCGTCTGCCCGTGCGACAGGCCCAGCGAGCGGGCCGCGTAACGCTGGGAGGGATGCACCGAGTCCAGGCCCGCGCGCAGCACCTCGGCCACGTACGAGGAGTACGTGAGGATCAGCGCGACCGTGCCCAGGAACGCGGTCGGGATGCGCGTCGTCGGGTTGAGCGCGGGGATGCCGAAGCCGATCAGGTAGAGGACGACCAGGAAGGGGACGCCTCGGAAAATGTCCGTGTACGCCGCCGCGAGGAAGCGGATCGGGAAGAACACGGGGCCGGCCAGCGTGCGCGCGGCCGCCAGGAGGGTCGCGAACACGGCGACGCCGAGCACCGCGATCAGCAGGATCCGGATGTTGAGCCACAGGCCGGACAGGACCTGGGGGAAGGCCTCGACGAAGTACTTGCCGTTGAAGAAGGTGTTGCGGGTGGCCTCCCACCCGTCGGAGTTGACGACCACGGCAATGAGGACCCCGGCGACCACGATCGTGGAGGCCAGGGAGATGAGAATCGAGCGGACCGTCTGCTTGCGCCGATAAGCGCGCCGGCCACGCTCCACCGCCGAAACGGGAGGCGTGGCCAGCGCGTCATTCGAGTGCTCACTCATGAATGAGGCCTCACTTGAGGGTGGGCACGTTCTGTGCCTCGTTCAGCCACTTCTCCTGCAGCTCGGCGAGCTTGCCGGACGAGGCCAGGCGATCGACCGCGGCCGAGACCGTGGGGGTCAGCTTGGAACCCTTGGGCAGGACGATGCCGTACTCCTCGCCGCCCGTCGTGTCGTCGAACTGGCCGATGATG
The DNA here is from genome assembly GCA_958349165.1 of uncultured Actinomyces sp. GTDB lineage: Bacteria > Actinomycetota > Actinomycetes > Actinomycetales > Actinomycetaceae > Pauljensenia. The sequence goes on from CATWCG010000077.1 coordinate 6,747, forward strand.
ACGCCGTCATCGATCTGCGCGGAGACCATGTAGAAGGCGGTCGGCAGGTCGACGACGATCGCGTCCACGCGGCCCGTCTGTAGGGCCAGGACCGTGTCGTCGGAGGAGTTGAACATCTGCAGCTTCTGCGTGAGTCCGGGCTCGAGGTTCTCGGAGGCGAACTGCTGCGACGTCGTGCCGGCCTGGACGCCGATGAGGACGTCCTTGAGGTCCGCGATGGATGTCGCACTGGCGGCAGGGGAGCCGGCCTTGGTGATGATCGCCGAGGTGGTCGTGTAGTAAGGGGACGTGAAGTCGACGGCGTTCTTGCGCTCGTCGGTGATGGAGAACTGCTGGATGTTCAGGTCCCAGTCCTTCGCACCGGGGGTGATCGACGAGTCGAAGGTGGCGCGCACCCACTGGACGTTGTCGGCGCTGTAGCCGAGTTCCTCGGCCAGCGCGTAGATGACGGCCGACTCGTAGCCTTCGCCCGAGGCCGGGTCGTTGTCCAGGATCCACGGCGAGTAGGCGGGGTCGGAGGTGGCGACGGTGAGCTTACCGTCCGTCACGGTCGGCAGGGCGCCGGGGCCGTAGGTCTGCTCGGCGTCGGAGGAAGAGGAAGAGCTCGTGCCGCCCGTGCAGGCGGCCAGGCCGAGGGCCGCGACGGCGGCGACGGCAGCGAGGGAACGGACAGAGCGGCGCATGGGGCCTCCCGGTGACGTGGGGGATCCCGCCGGTGAGGGCGGGTCTGACTCGATGAGCGTATAGGCACGCCGACGGATGCGCTGGCGTCGTTTCGATGCACGAAACAATGGAACGAGGCCTGGGCTGGGAAAACGCTGGAATCGTTGGGGTATCAGGGGATGGGGGATGGGACACAGTGGTGTGCGGG
>CATWCG010000078.1:0-7583 GCA_958349165.1 uncultured Actinomyces sp.
TCCCCGCGCCCGGCCCGGGGGGGGGGCGGCCTAGTTGGTGGCGTCGGTGCCCCGCAGGGCGGCGACGGCGGCGCGTGCGCGCGTCAGGGCCAGGTCCGGGTCCTTGTCGACGACTGTGACGTGTCCGAGCTTGCGGCCCGGGCGCACCTCCTTGCCGTAGAGGTGGACTTTCGCTGTCCCTCCCCCGGCGGCGAAGGCGGCGGCGAGGGCGCGCGCGGGCTGGTGGTGGGCGGAGCCGAGCAGGTTGACCATGACGACGTGCGTGCCCGGCGCCTTGAGGTCGGTCGAGCCGAGCGGCAGGTCGAGGACGGCTCGCAGGTGCTGTTCGAACTGGCTGGTGACTGCCCCGTCGATGGTCCAGTGGCCGGTGTTGTGGGGGCGCATGGCCAGCTCGTTGACGAGCACGCGCTCGTCCGCTCCCTCACCGACGACGAACATCTCGACGGCGAGGACGCCGGTGACGCCCAGTTCGGAGGCGATGCGTTCGCCGATGCGGCGGGCCTCGGCTGCGGTCTCGGGGCGGATGCCGACGGCGGGTGCGGTGACCTCGGCGCACACGCCGTCCACCTGCACGGTGGAGGCGACCGGCCAGGAGGCGACCTCGCCGGAGGGGCTGCGGGCTAGGAGGGCGGCGACCTCCCCGGTGAAGGGCACCAGGGCCTCGGCCAGGAGGGGGCCGTTCCCCCACCAGGAGGCCACGTCCTGCGGGCTGTGCGCGACGGTCACGCCGTGCCCGTCGTAGCCGCCTCGCGGTGTTTTGACGATGAGGGGCCAGCCGATGACCGCGCCGAAGCGTTCGAGCTCCTCGGCGCTGGAAATGCGCGCCCACGCCGGGCAGGGGATGCCCATCTCACTCAGGCGCGCGCGCATCTCGAGCTTGTCCTGGGCGTACAGGAGGGCGCTGGCGGGGGGCTGGACGGATACGACTCGCGCCGCCTCGTCCATGGTGGCGGCGGGGATGTGCTCGTGTTCGAAAGTGAGGACGTCCGCGCCGTCGATGAGCGCGCGGACGGCGTCCAGGTCGGAGGGAGCTCCCGCGGCCTTGTCGACGGTGACCTGACCGGTTGACCCGTCGTCGGCCTCCACGAGGGCCCGGAGGTTGATGCCGAGCGCGATCGCGCTTTCCTGCATCATGCGTGCTAGCTGTCCGCCGCCGATGACGGCAACGGTCGGAGGAGTCAACATCTCGCGTTCCACGCCCCCAATCTACCGCTGTCCTAGAAGCGACGCGAGCGGCGTCCCATGGAGATGAGCGGCCCTTCGGGCATGACTCGGTCGGGGTCCAGCGAGGCGGGAATCGCGGCCACGGACACCGTGAAGATGGGGGGAATGTTGGATTTGAGTTCGAGGCGCCCGCCCATCGCCTGGGCGAGGTCGTGGGCCAGGGCCAGACCAATACCCGTCGAACCGTGACCCGACACACCCTTTTCGAAGATGTCGGGCGCCAGGGCCTCGTCGATGCCGGGCCCCTCGTCGCTGACCTCGATGATGACGCCGCGCTTGGAGGAGCCGGCGTGCGCCCACACGCGCGTCGTTCCGTCGCCGTATCGCAGGGAGTTTTCGATGAGGGTGGCCAGGACCTGCCCGAGTTTGCCGGCGTCGGCCAGGATCGGGCGCTCGGCCTCGTCGAGGAAGACGAGCGTGCGCCCGGCGAGGGCGAATTGGTCCTCCCATTCCTCGCGGGCGGTGTTGAAGACTTCGAGGATGTGGATCGCCTCGGTCCCTCCGCCGCTTTCGCGTTTGGAGACGTCCAGGAGTTCGGCGACGACGTTCGTCATGCGCTCGACCTGTTCGAGGCAGGTGCGGGCTTCGGCGCGCACCTCCTCCTCCGAGGAGATGTACTCGATCTCTTCGAGGCGCATCGACAGGGCCGTGAGGGGGGTGCGCAGCTGGTGGGAGGCGTCGGCGGCGGCCTGGCGTTCGGCGGCGAGGCGCCCGGCCATGCGCTCACCCGTGCGCGCGAGCTCCTCGGAGACCAGGTCGATCTCTTCGATGCCGGATTGCTCGACGCGGGCGCGCACGCCGCCGGATCCGATCTGCTCGGCCTGGGCGGCCAGGTAGATGAGGGGGGCGGACAGGGAGCGGGACAGCGATCGGGCCATGAGCCAGCCGATCAGCATGGATGCCGCCATCCCGGCGGCAAACATGCCGCATGCCCACGCGATGCGCGCGATGGCCGCTGAAGCAGACGAGGTCAGCTGGACGCTGACGCCGCCGGGAGACTCAGCGAACGCGGAGAGGGTACTGCCGGGGATCTCGACTTCATGGGTTACGAGGTTTTCGCCGGGAATCAGGATCCGGTAGTTGAGTTCGGAGTCGCGACCATCGGCCTGGTCGGCGACCAGGGAGGCCAGGGCCTGGGAGTCGGTGCTCTCCCCCGCGGCCCGGCGCCGCTCAATGCTCTGGACGATGCGCTGGGCGGAGACCTCAAGGCCGCGCTGCTCGGAGGCCCAGATGGAGGCCGACGCGAAAAACGCGCCGGGCAGCCCCATGAGCACGCACACGACGGCGACGACGGAGACAATCATCCTCACCGCGCGTGCGCGCATGGCGGCCCTCCTTTAGCGCCGGTTCAGCGCGCGTTCTCGAAGCGGAAGCCCATCCCGCGCACGGTCGTGATGTAGTGCGGGTCGGTCGCGTCGTCGCCGAGCTTGCGGCGCAGCCAGGACACGTGCATGTCGAGGGTCTTCGTGGAGCCGGTCGGATCGGAGCCCCACACCTCCCGCATGAGGGTGTCGCGCGCGACGACCGAGCCGGCCTCGCGCAGCAGGACGCGCAGCAGGTCGAATTCCTTGGCCGTCAGGCTCAGCTCGACGTCGCCGACGAAGGCGCGGTGAGCGGCGACGTCCATGCGGACGTCCTGGGCGCGCAGCTCACCCTCGGCGGGCTCGGCGACCTGGCGGCGCAGGAGGGCGCGCACGCGGGCGAGGAGCTCGGCGAGGCGGAAGGGCTTGGTCACGTAGTCGTCGGCGCCCGCGTCCAGGCCAACGACCATGTCGACCTCGTCCGTGCGGGCAGTCAGGATCAGAATCGGCACGCGGTTACCGGAGGCGCGGACCTCGCGGGCCACATCCAGGCCGTCCATGTCGGGCAGGCCCAGGTCCAGAACAACCAGGTCGACGCCGCGAATGTCGGCGAGGGCTTCGGCGCCCGTCGCGTGCGCGCGCACGTCGTATCCTTCCCTGCCCAGGGCGCGGGTCAGGGGCTCGGAGATGGCCGGATCGTCTTCAACGAGGAGAACTGTAGTCACGCGCTCATCTTAGCAATTCCGGACCAAAACTTTCACCTTTCTTGACCCATTCTGGTGGCCGTTCAGGCGCCAGCGCGAAAGCCCCCTCCTGCCCGCGTCAGGCCACGCGGGTCGCGAGCAGGTAGGGCGAAACGGGGCCAAATCCGCGCAAGTCTGCGGTGGGGAACTCCTCCAGGCTGTAGCCCTCCCCGCCCTTGCCCGCGGCGATGGCGGCGGCGGTAGCGGGGTCGGTCAGAATCTTGCCGACGGGCGCGATGTCCACGAGGCGAGACGCCAGATTGACGGTCGGCCCGAAGACGTCGCCCGAGCGAGAGAACACGTCTCCACGCACGAAGGACGCGCGCACGGGCAGCATCTCATCGTCGGCGTTCAGGCGTTCGATGAGCGTGGTCGCCACGCGCAGGCCAGTCGTCAGATCGTCCGCGATGTACAGGACTGCATCGCCGATCATCTTGACGACGCGCCCGCCCTCTTCGATGACGGCGGTACGACTCTCCTCCTCGAAGCGCTCGATGAGCCCGACGAGGGCGTCCCCGAGGATCGTCGAGGAGGACGTGTACGAGACCATGTCGACGAAACCGAGACAGCGGTTGAGCGGGAAGCGGTTGTGGCGCTCCTCGTGCCCGCGCTGGGACACTTCACGGTCGAAGCGCGACAGCGTGGCCTCGAGCTGGCGACGCCAGGAGTAGACGAACATTTCCTGGAAGACGTCAATGTACTCGCGCATGTGGTCCAGGACGTACATGCGGGCCGTCGTGTCGTCCAGCATGAGGCGTCGCGAGGAATCCTCCACCAGGGCCTCGTACTGCCACAGGGCCAGGCGGTCCGCCAGGTGGGAGTTGGCGCGCAGGAGCGAGCGCGAGGTGGCCGTGTCAATGGCGCCGGATTCGACCAGGTCGTGCCACTTGCCAAACACGTCCAGGTCGCGCTGGGAGAACACCGGTTCGTCGGGATCGGGGGCCTGGAATCCCAGGGCGATCCAAAACTGCATGACGCGTTCGATCGGAGTGTCCGTGGCCTGCGAGAGGTCGCGGGCAGAATACGTGAGATGACCACCGAGCAGCCGAGGAACGTAGCTGGTTGCGGTGAGGTCATCGGGAGCGCCATGGGACGACGCCGCACGCTCATCCATCGCGAACCCCTCCTCGTGTCGGGCTGACTCAACACCACATCAGCGACTGATCGGTATACTAGATCACTTTTTAAGGTCACACCGAAATATGACCTCGCACACTGACAATTGTAGTAGGCTGATTTGTTTTCCACCAGCGATTTGCACGTTTACCTGCGACAATCCGCTTTTTTGCACCATTTTTCAGCTTCGGCGCGCACCGAAGCGACAGTGGTCCACAATGGATGCATGCGCCTCGTCCTTGCTTCCGCCTCCCCCGCCCGCCGAGCCACGCTGAGCGCCGCGGGCATCACCCCGATCGTCCGCGTCTCCACCGTCGACGAGGACACTCTCCTGGCGTCCCTGCCCGGCGGGCGCGCCCTCAGCGGGGGCTCGACGACCCCCGCGGACGAGGTCAGCGCCCTCGCCGCCGCCAAATGCACCAACGTCTGCGAGGCGCTCGCTCGCGGGGACGGAGCGCTTCCCGCCGGCGAGCCCATCCTCGTCGTCGGATGCGACTCGATGCTCGAGATCGACGGCCAGATGCTCGGCAAGCCCCACACCCCCGAGGTGGCCCGCGAGCGCATCGCAGCCATGCGTCGCACGACCGCAACCCTGTGGACCGGCCATTCGGCGGCCATCCTGGCACCGCTGTCCTCGCAGGGGGCCGCGACCTCCTCGCACGGGGAGGAACGGAGGATCGAACACCAGGTGACGCGCGCCGCCTCGACCCTCGTCCACTTTGGAGACATCTCGGATGCCGAGATCGAGGCCTACGTGGCGACGGGCGAGCCCCTGCACGTGGCGGGTTCCTTCACGGTGGACGGCCTGGGCGGCCCCTTCATCGAGGGGGTGACGGGCGACTATCACTCGGTCGTCGGCATCTCGTTGCCGCTGCTGCGCGCGATGGCTGGCGAGCTGGGCGTGTTCTGGCCGGACCTGTGGGATGCGCCGCGCCCCTGAGTTTCGGCGCCAATCACCCGACCGTCGCCCCGTACTGTAGGGGCATGGACAACAGCACTGCATGGGGCATCGGCCTCGCAACGATCACCCTGGACGGAACGACTCTCGACACCTGGTACCCCGCCCCGCGCCTGGGCGAACCCAGAAACGACGAGGAGCTGGCAACCTCACTGGCGCTCCTGGAGCGCGTGGATGATGCGCGCCGCGTGCGCACGGTCGTCGTGACCACGTCGATCGACCTGACGCAGGCTCCCGCCTCGACCGAGGACGCCTACCTGCGCCTGCACCTGCTCTCCCACCGCCTGGTACAGCCCAACACGATCAACCTGGACGGCATCTTCGCGGTGCTGCCCAACGTCGTGTGGACAGATGCCGGCCCGTGCGCCGTCGCCGACTTCGAGGCGACCCGCCTGCGCCTGCGCGCTCGCGACGGTCGCCCCGTGACCGTGCAGGGCGTCGACAAGTTCCCCCCGATGGTCAACTACGTGCTGCCCTCCGGCGTTCGCATCGCCGACGGCACGCGCGTGCGCCTGGGGGCCTACCTGTCCGAGGGCACGACCGTCATGCACGCTGGCTTCGTGAACTTCAACGCGGGCACGCTCGGCCGTTCGATGGTCGAAGGCCGTGTCTCGCAGGGCGTCGTCATCGGCGACGGCTCGGACGTGGGCGGCGGCGCCTCCACGATGGGCACCCTCTCGGGCGGCGGCAAGCAGCGCGTGCGCCTGGGCGAGCGCTGCCTGCTGGGCGCGAACTCGGGCCTGGGCATCGCGCTGGGCGACGACTGCGTCGTCGAGGCGGGCCTGTACGTGACCGCGGGCGCGAAGGTGACGCTCATCGATTCGTCTGGTGAGACCGAGCCGCGCACGGTGGCGGCGCGCGAGCTGTCGGGCGCGTCGAACATCCTGTTCCGTCGCAACTCCCAGACGGGGCGCATCGAGGCCATCGCCCGCGCGGGCGTGGTGGGCATCGAGCTCAACGACGCGCTGCACGCGTCGAACTGAGGTCGACACTGAGAACGAGGCCGGGGCGCGCTGAGCGTCCCGGCATCGTCGTGTCGGTGCGTTTCTTAGCGCGCGGCCCAGGCCTGCCGGATGCGCTGCGCTGCGGCCGCGATGCGGTCGTCGGAGGCGGTCAGGGCGACGCGGACGCGCCCGTGGGCGGCGGTGCCGTAGAAGTCGCCGGGTGCGACGAGGATGCCGAGCTCGGCCAGGCGGTTCACGAGCGCCCACGAGTCGGTGGGGTGGGCGGGGTCGGCGACCCACAGGTACAGGCCGGCGGCGCTGTCGGGGTCGACGTCGAGGCCGGCCTCGGTCAGGGCCTCGAGGAGGAGGGCGCGGCGCACGGCGTATGCGGCCCGCTGCGCCTGAACGTGCTCGGTGTCGGCCAGGGCGATCGCCATCGCGTGTTGGACGGGGGCGGGGACCATGAGTCCGGAGTGCTTGCGCGCGGTGACGATGGGGGCGACCAGGGCGGGGTCGCCGTAGATGAGGGCGGCGCGGTAGCCCGCGAGGTTGGACTGCTTGGACAGCGAGTACAGGACGATGAGGCCGCTCGCGTCGCCGTCGCACACCTGCGCATCGAGCAGGGAGGGGACCCCCTCGCTCACGTAGGGTTCGGCCCAGGGCAGGGCCGCGTAGCACTCGTCGGAGACGATGACGGCGCCGTGGGAGCGCGCCCACCTGACGGCGGCGCGCAGCTGGTCCTTGCTCATGACGTGCCCGTCGGGGTTGCCGGGCGAGTTCAGGTAGACCAGGGTGGCCTCGGGCCAGGAGTCGGGGTTCGTCGGGTCGACGGCGACGGGGGTGGCGCCGGCCAGGCGGGCTCCGATGTCGTAGGTCGGGTAGGCGACGTCGGGGACCAGGACGGTGTCGCCGGGTCGCACGCCGAGCAGGAAGGGGATCCATGCGACGGCTTCCTTCGAGCCGATCGTGGGGATCACGCCGGCGGGGCCCACGGTGACCATGCGTCGGCGGGCGCCCCACGCCAGGATTGCGTCGCGCACCTCGGCGGTGCCGATCACCGTGGGGTAGCCGTGCGCGTTGGAGGCGTCGGCGAGGGCCTCGCGAATGAAGGCGGGGGTGTCGTCGACGGGGGTACCGACGCTCAGATCGCAGATTCCCCCGGGATGTTCAGCCGCGCGTGCTTTGGCGGGCGCGAGCTGATCCCAGGGGAATTCGGGCAGGTCAAGAGGGCGGGGCAGGATCGTTGTCATGCCCCTACCCTATCGACTGTCAGAGGTTTTCGGCCTTCCATTCCTCA
>CATWCG010000079.1:0-7572 GCA_958349165.1 uncultured Actinomyces sp.
GTCCGAACCCGGGCATGATGCCCGGCCAGGCGAACTTCGCACGTAACGCTGCCTCCGGTAACGGCGGCGGTGAGCGTACCGGCCGCGGTGGACGCGGTCGCGGCGGCGCACGTCCCGGCGGCGCAGGTGCAGGTGCCGGCGGCGGCGCCCCCCAGAACAACGGCGGCGGCTTCGGCGGTCCCCGCGGCGGTGGCCGCGGCGGTCGTGGTTCCACGCCGGGCGCATTCGGCCGCGGAGGCGGTCGCTCGCAGCGCGGACGCAAGTCGAAGCGCGCGAAGCGTCAAGAGTACGAGCAGCAGAACGCGCCCGTCATCGGCGGCGTCGCGATCCCGCGCGGTAACGGCGCGCAGATCCGCATCCGTCAGGGCGCGTCCCTGGCCGACCTCGCCGAGAAGATCGACGTCAATCCCGCAGCGCTCGTGACCGTCCTCTTCGCCCTGGGCGAGATGGCGACCGCCACGCAGTCCCTCGACCAGGACACCTTCGAGGCCCTGGGCGCCGAGCTCGGCTACGACGTCAAGGTCGTCTCCCCCGAGGACGAGGACCGCGAGCTGCTCGAGTCCTTCGACATCGACCTCGAGGCCGAAGAGCTCGACGACGCCGAGAATATGCAGCCCCGTCCGCCGGTCGTCACCGTCATGGGTCACGTCGACCACGGTAAGACCAAGCTCCTCGACGCGATCCGACACACGGACGTCGTCGACACCGAGCACGGCGGCATCACCCAGCACATCGGCGCCTACCAGGTCACGGTCACCGCCGAGGACGGCACGCGCCGCCCGATCACCTTCATCGACACGCCCGGTCACGAGGCCTTCACGGCCATGCGTGCCCGTGGCGCCCAGGTCACCGACATCGCGATCCTCGTGGTCGCCGCCGATGACGGTGTCATGCCCCAGACGGTGGAGGCCATCAACCACGCGCAGGCGGCCGGCGTGCCGATCGTCGTCGCGGTCAACAAGGTCGATAAGGACAGCGCGAACCCGGAGAAGATCCGCTCCCAGCTCACCGAGTACGGCCTGGTCGCGGAGGAGTACGGCGGCGACGTCATGTTCGTCAACATCTCCGCCAAGCAGCGCACGGGCATCCGCGAGCTGCTCGAGGCCGTCCTGCTGACAGCCGACGCGGCGCTGACCCTCGAGGCCAACCCGAACACGGACGCCCGCGGCGTCGCCATCGAAGCCAACCTGGACAAGGGCCGCGGCGCGGTCGCGACCATGCTGGTTCAGCGTGGCACGCTGCGCGTGGGCGACTCCCTCGTGGTCGGCTCCTCCTACGGCCGCGTGCGTGCCATGTTCGACGACGCCGGAAACGACGTCTCCGAGGCCGGTCCGTCGACCCCAGTCGCGGTCCTGGGTCTGACCTCCGTGCCGCGCGCCGGCGACTCGTTCCTGGTTGCCCCGGACGACCGCACGGCCCGCCAGATCGCCGATAAGCGCGAGGCTGCCGAGCGCCAGGCCCTGCTGGCCAAGCGCCGCAAGCGCGTCTCCCTGGAGGACTTCGACAAGGTCCTGGCCGAGGGCGAGGTCGACACCCTCAACCTGGTCATCAAGGGCGACGTGTCCGGTGCCGTCGAGGCCCTGGAAGACTCGCTGCTGCGCATCGACGTGGGCGACGAGGTCGCGCTGCGTATCATCCACCGCGGCGTCGGTGCGATCACGCAGAACGACGTCAACCTGGCGACCGTCGACAACGCGGTCATCATCGGCTTCAACGTCCGTCCCGCCGAGCGCGTGGCCGAGATGGCGGATGCCGAGGGCGTCGAAATCAAGTACTACAACGTCATCTACTCCGCGATCGACGACATCGAGGCGGCCCTCAAGGGCATGCTCAAGCCGATCTACGAGGAGGTCCAGCTGGGCACCGCGGAGATCCGCCAGGTCTTCCGCTCCGGCAAGTTCGGCAACATCGCCGGTTCGATCGTGCGCTCCGGCACGATCAAGCGCGGCACCAAGGCTCGCCTGGTGCGCGACGGCGTCGTGGTGGCCGACAACCTCGAGATCGCGTCCCTGCGTCGCGAGAAGGATGACGTCACCGAGGTCCGCGAGGGCTACGAGTGCGGTATCACCCTGGGCTACAAGGACATCGCCGAGGGCGACGTCATTGAGACCTGGGAGATGCGCGAGAAGGCTCGTGACTGAGTCCGTGGCGTGAAGTATCGGGGTCCGGGCGTGCTCGGACCCCGATCTTCTCTCACTGTAATGGTTCGACAAGGGCGTCAGTGCCCGAAAGGAGGGCGCGATGGCTGACGAGGCTCGCGTTCGTAAGGTGCAGGAGCGAATCCTGCAGACTGTCGCGTCGATGATTGGCCGCGACGTGAAGGATCCCCGCCTGGAACTCGTGACGATCACGGACGTGCGTGTGACGGGCGACCTGCAGCATGCGTCCGTTTTCTACACGGTGCTCGGCGACGACGAGCAGCGTGAGAAGGCGGCTCGTGCGTTCGCCTCCGCGCAGGGCCTGTTCCGCTCGCGCGTGGGCAAGGTCCTGGGTCTGCGCCTGACCCCGTCCCTGGAGTTCATTCTCGACGCGCTGCCCGAGAGCGCAGCCGCGCTCGAGGACGCCCTGGCCAAGGCGAAGGCAAAGGACGAGGCCATCGCCGCAGCGTCCGTCGGCGCCACCTACGCCGGCGAGGAAGACCCCTACCGTCATGACGACGAGGACGAAGCCGACGACGAGGAATGGGCCTGATTCGACGTGGCCCGTCGACCCGATAATCCCCGCCCCGGCCTCGTCGTGATCGACAAGCCTCAGGGGCTCACCAGCCACGACGTGGTTGCGCGCGTGCGACGCCTGGCCCACACCCGCAAAGTGGGCCACGGCGGCACGCTGGATCCGATGGCGACGGGAGTCCTCGTCCTCGGCATCGGCAAGGCGACAAAGCTGCTCACGTGGGTGAGCGGGCACTCGAAGGAGTATCGGGCGACGATCCGATTCGGCATCTCGACCAACACGGATGATGCCGAGGGCGTCGCCACCGCGGCGAAGGGCTGCGCCTGCCTCAGCGAGGCGGACCTGGAGGCGGCGTTCGCGCCCCTGCGCGGGGACATCATGCAGGTGCCCACGACGGTCTCGGCGATCAAGGTGAACGGACAGCGTGCCTACGCGCTGGCCCGCGCGGGGCAGGACGTCGAGCTGGCGGCCCGCCCGGTCAACATTTCGCGCCTCGAGGTCCTCGCGCCCCCGCGGGAGGCTCAGGCGTGCGTCGACGAGGCCGGGGAAGGAGCCGCGTGCGCTTCGGGACCCGTGCGCGTCGTGGACGTGGACGTGGCCGTCGAGTGCTCCTCGGGCACCTACGTGCGCGCGCTCGCGCGTGACGCGGGCGCCGCCCTCGGCGTCGGTGCCCACCTGACCGCGCTGCGACGCACGCGCGTCGGCGGCTTCCCGCTCGATGACGCGCTCACCCTGGACGAGCTCACCCACGCCGTGGAGGACACGCCGACGGGGGAGGGTGAGGAGCCCGTGCTCCCGCTGATTCCTCTGGGGCGCGCCGCGCTCGACATGTTTGCGGCGCTGGCCCTGACCGAGGCCGAGGCCGGGGCCTTCGCGCACGGGCAGGCTCCCCGGCGCTCACGCGCACAGCTCACGCAGTGGGCGGCCAAGGCTGGATACGCGCCGCCTGCCACCGCCGAGGAGGAGACCCCACCCATCGCAGCCGTGTCCCCGTCCGGTGAGGTCCTCGGCTTGCTGCGCATCGACGGCACGCGCCTGCGCACCGTCCTGGTTTTTTGAGAAAGAGAGACAATGAACGTCTGGTATTCCCTCTCCGACATTCCCGGCAACGAGGCCAGTGTCGTCACCATCGGTAACTTCGACGGCATGCACAACGGACACAAGAAGGTCGTCTCCACCTGCATCGAGCGCGCCCGCAAGCTCGGCGTCGACGCCGTGGCCATCACCTTCGACCCTCACCCCATCCAGGTACACAAGCCCGAGGTGGGCCTCCAGCTGATCTCCCCGCTGCGCGACCGCCTGGACGCGATGGCCGCCGCGGGCCTGGACGCCACCCTCGTCGCGCACTACGACGCCAGCGTCTACAGCCTCGAGGCCGAGGAATTCGTCTACGAGTACCTGGTGGAGCGCTGCGGCGCGCGCGAGGTCGTCGTCGGCGAAGACTTCCGCTTCGGGCGCGGCAACGCGGGCACGATCGACACGCTGCGCGAGCTGGGGAGCCGCTACGGTTTCGGCGTCATCACCGTCACCGACATCGAGGCCCCCGAGGGGCGCCGCTGGTCCTCCTCCTGGGTGCGCGAGCTCCTGGCAGCCGGCGACGTCGCCGGTGCCGCCCGCGTCCTCGGCCACCTCCACCGGATCCGCGGCACCGTCTGCCACGGCTTCAAGCGCGGACGCACCCTCGGGTTCCCGACCGCGAACCTGTCCGAGGACGTCGAAGGCGTCATCCCCGCCGACGGCGTGTACGCCGGCTGGGTCGTGCGAGCCGTGCCCGGCACCCAATCCGCCGAGTTCCTCCCCGCCGCTATCTCCGTGGGCACGAATCCCCAGTTCAACGGAGAACAACGAACCGTCGAAGCCCACGTCCTGGGCCGCTCGGACCTGAACCTGTACGGCGAGCGCATCGCCGTGACCTTCGTGTCGCGCATCCGCCCCATGCTCTCCTTCGCCTCCCTCGACGGCCTGCTCACCCAGATGGACGACGACCTGCGACAGACCGCCTCCGTCCTCGGCATCGGAGTCACCGGGCGCGTCGACCCGGACTCCGTCACCGCCCGCTAGGTGCCTCCTCCCGGATCCCGGCCTCGGTGTCGGCCGACGACGAGCGTCCGCGCAGGTGGCGGGGGAGGGGAGCGGGCCTCGTTCCTGCCCGACAGAATCGTTACCTTCGTCGCTCACGCGCGATCTCGCATCCCGGACGTGCTACTGTAGAAAGGCCGTCGATCGGCCGCGGACTGTCAGCACCCGGGACAAGCCCGGATGCCCCGCGCAACGAATACAAAGGAGAAGCCTGTGCCGCTGAGCAAGGACGTCAAGGACCAGATCATCGCCGAGTACGCGACCCACGAGGGCGACACCGGTTCCCCCGAGGTGCAGATCGCGCTGCTGACCCGCCGCATCAAGGATCTGACCGAGCACTTCAAGACCCACACGCACGACCACCACTCCCGTCGTGGCCTGCTGCTGCTGGTCGGCCGTCGTCGCCGCCTGCTGGGTTACCTGGCTGACATCGACATCGAGCGTTACCGCTCGCTCATCGAGCGCCTCGGCCTGCGTCGCTGATTTTGGGCCGGCCCGCCTCCCGTAGCGGAGACGGGCCGGTTTTCACACGCCCGCCTCGGGCAAACCGTTATTTTTCGCGCGAAAACCGCCGGTTTTCGACAGTGGCCTCCGGAGCGTTGATCCGTGGGCTTCGATCGAAGGCCGAAGTGGAGCGCGACACCACCAACCCAAGGAGAAACGCCCCATGATGGAAGGCTCCGACATCATCGCCGCAGAGGCGATTATCGACAACGGCCGTTTCGGCAAGCGCACCGTGCGCTTCGAGACCGGCCGTCTCGCCAAGCAGGCCGCCGGCTCCGCGCTGGCCTACCTGGACGATTCCACCACCGTTCTGTCCGCCACCACGGTCGGCAAGAACCCCAAGGACCAGTTCGACTTCTTCCCGCTGACCGTCGACGTCGAAGAGCGTCAGTACGCCGCGGGTCGCATCCCCGGTTCCTTCTTCCGCCGCGAAGGCCGCGCGGGCACCGAGGCCATCCTGGCCGCCCGCCTCATCGACCGTCCGCTGCGCCCCGGCTTCGTCAAGGGCCTGCGTAACGAGGTCCAGGTCGTCGAGACCATCCTCACGATCGACCCGGACGACGCCTACGACGTCCTGGCGATCAACGCCGCGTCCATGTCCACCCAGATCGCCGGCCTGCCCTTCACGGGCCCGATCGGCGGCACCCGCCTGGCGCTCATCGACGGCCAGTGGGTCGCGTTCCCGCGCTGGAGCGAGCTCGAGCGTTCCGTGTTCAACATCGTTGTCGCGGGCCGCATCGTCACGAAGGAAGACGGCTCCGAAGACGTCGCGATCATGATGGTCGAGGCCGGCGGCGGCAAGAATGAGTGGGAGCTCATCCAGGCCGGCGCCACCGCCCCCACCGAAGACGTCGTCGCCGACGGCCTCGAGGCCGCTAAGCCCTTCATCAAGGCGCTGTGCGAGGCCCAGCTCAAGGTGGCCGAGAAGGCCTCCAAGGAGACCGCCGACTTCCCGCTGTTCCTGGACTACACCGACGAGGAGTACGCGGCCGTCGAGGAATACGCCGCCGAGAAGGTCGCCCAGGCGCTGCTCACCGAGGGCAAGCTCGCCCGCGACCAGGCCGTCGACGCCGTCAAGGAAGAAATGCTTGGCGCCCTGGCCGAGCGCTTCCCCGAGTCGGAAAAGGCCCTGAAGGCCGCGTTCCGTTCGCTCGAGAAGGCCACGATCCGTAACCGCACCCTGCGCGAAGAAATCCGCATGGACGGACGCACCCCGCGCCAGATCCGTTCCCTGTCCGCCGAGGTCGAGGTCCTGCCCCGCGTGCACGGCTCCGCCCTCTTCCAGCGCGGCGAGACCCAGATCCTGGGCATCACCACCCTGGCGATGCTGCGCATGGAGCAGCAGATCGACAACCTGTCGCCCGTCAACTCCAAGCGCTACATGCACCAGTACAACTTCGCCCCCTTCTCCACGGGCGAGGTCGGCCGCGTCGGCTCCCCGAAGCGCCGCGAGATCGGCCACGGCGACCTGGCCGAGCGCGCCCTGGTTCCCGTCCTGCCCTCGCGCGATGAGTTCCCCTACGCGATCCGTCAGGTCTCCGAGACCATGGGCTCCAACGGCTCCTCGTCGATGGGCTCCGTGTGCGCCTCGACCCTGTCCCTCCTCCAGGCCGGCGTGCCGCTGCGCGCCCCCGTCGCGGGCATCGCGATGGGCCTCATGACCGGTGAGGTCGATGGCCAGTTCAAGGCCGTCACCCTGACCGACATCCTGGGCGCCGAGGACGGCTTCGGCGACATGGACTTCAAGGTTGCCGGCACCCGTGACTTCATCACGGCCCTGCAGCTGGACACCAAGCTCGACGGCATCGACTCCCAGGTGCTGCGCGGCGCGCTGGCCCAGGCCCGCGACGCCCGCCTGGCGATCCTCGACCTGATCAACCAGGCCATCGACGGCCCCGATGAGATGAGCCCGAACGCTCCTCGCATCATCACCGTCAAGGTCCCCGTCGACAAGATCGGCGAGGTCATCGGCCCCAAGGGCAAGATGATCAACCAGATCCAGGACGAGACCGGCGCTGACGTCACCATCGAGGACGACGGCACCGTCTACATCGCCTCCTCCGACGGCGCCTCCGCCGAGGCCGCCCGCACGATGGTCAACCAGATCGCGAACCCGCAGATGCCCGAGGTCGGCGAGCGCTTCGTCGGCACGGTCGTCAAGACCACGTCGTTCGGCGCGTTCGTGTCGCTGACCCCCGGCAAGGACGGCCTCCTGCACATCTCGCAGGTCCGTCGCCTCGTGGGCGGTAAGCGCATCGACTCCGTGGACGACGTCCTGCAGGTCGGCCAGCAGGTCGAGGTCGAGATCAACGAGAT
>CATWCG010000080.1:0-7541 GCA_958349165.1 uncultured Actinomyces sp.
CGTTAGGTGGCAGGGGAGCAGGTTTGCTGCGTGCCCGTGGTTATCGATATTTGTCTCATTCATTGCTCGTCGCTCTCATTAGGCGTGGAGGCCCCGTTTGTTGGCTCTTCGAGCTTTTGTAAACGTTCAGCCCAATCCTCATATGAGGGTTCTTTCTCTGTCTTGTTTCTCAGATAGGCCAGAAGTGCTGTTGCGCCTCCGCGCGCATCATCTTCACTGCTATCGTTGCGTTTCCACAAAGTCTCTTCTGGTGGAGTATTTACGACCTGACCATCAGCGCCAGCCACGCTGAGGCTCGTTACCTCAACTTGGCCGTGGCCTCGGGTTGTCCTGCCTCCGAGCGGAAGCGTGCCCGCGCTGAGTTCTGCCAGGGCAATACACAGAAGACACCAGGACGCCCGGGCGAAGGTTAAACACTCATCTCGCGATAGGCCCCCGATATCCGAGTCGGTCTTCACGTTCTGAAGGAGACGTGCGGTGTCAACCTCGATCACGATGTCGTTCCACGTCGCGTGCGGGTAGGTCACCTCGTTGAACAGCAGCCCCTCGACGACTCCGCCTGTCCACCGGTCGATTGCATTATGAGTGACCGTGACTGACGGTCCGGTGTCCTTCGTCGTACAGTCTCGGACTCGAACTGCCCCACGGTATTCGGTGGTACCGAACATGTAACGCACGAGCCGTGGCTCTTTGGCCAGTTGCTCGTGAATATCGATGGGTACCTGGTTGCCATCGCTATCTGCCTGAGTGAAGCTCTCGACCTGTGATGGGGGATTATTGGCATACAGTACGGTTCGAGCGATTCGAGAACACCTGGAGCGCAGAGCACCGCGTATTGAGGTGCCGGGAAGTAAGAGGGGAGCTGTGCTGTTCTCCCCGTTATTGTCAGCAGTCTTAGCCCTGAGGGGATATTGAGTATTTCCGTCGTCTGCCTGGGGGTCATGCACGAATACGCCCGTCGGTGAATTCCACCCGATCCGCACCGTCGTCGGGCGGAAGTGAGAGGGAACAGAACTTCCCTGATCGTCACCGGGTCCTAGCTCCGCCCACTGTCGAATCAGGTTGATGACTCTTTGCTCAGCCGAGGTTGCTTCGTCACCATCTTTCGCAAAAGCGGTGAGGATACTCGTCAGAATATCTCGTGCAAAGTTTGCTCGAGCCTCGCGCACCTTGCAAGAATCTTCGGGATGGTCGGCTGCCTCGAAGAGAATCTCGACAGGTGATGTATCGTCTGGCAATCCATTGACACGCACACATGAGACCTCGATGAAGCCGAGACCCCCGCCTGTCCCTCCTCCAAGAGGGAGGACTCCCTTGCAGAGGTCGGTGACGGCCATGGTCAGGAGTAGGATAGCTGCTCGCAGGCGGTTTTTGATGGCCGGTTGCTCGCATTCCTGGTCTGAAGAGGACACGGTTGAAAGTGCGCAGTCGCCGAGGTCCTGACAGATATTCCGACATAGCTGCGCATGGTCGATCTCGATCTCGATTGGATCCCATGTAGCGTGTGGATACAGCAGCTCCGAATACAACGCTCCGTGGGCAGCGCTTCCGGTGACTCGGTCGATCGCGTTGCGTGTGAGCTTCAGAGGCTTATCCTTTTCCCCTTGTGTTGGGATCTGCCCCTCGCAGTCGTGGACGCGGACCGCTCCCCGGTACTCGGTTGTCCCGAACAAGTAGCGGACGAGGATCGGATCTACGGCGAGCTGCTTGTGAACATCCTCCGGCATCGTGAGTTCGTCGCAACCTTCGCTGTCGCTGACGATGCTGCGAGCAATGCGAGTACAGTGAGACCGCAACGCCCCGCGGATCGACGTGCCCGGAAGCAGCAGCGAGGCCTTATCCTGATGTGCGACTTTCGGATAATTGGCATCCCCGTGATCGGCGCGATGCGTGTCATTGAGGTGCCAGTTGCGCAGTGGCGCTGCGGGTACCGTGTCTTCTTCCGAGGATTTGATGCCGTCGGGCTTGTTCATTCCGACGAATAATCCCGACGGAGCCTGCCACTCAATCTTGATGTTGGTTGATGCAGATTGACGGTCCAGGTTCTTGTCAGGCTCGATGTCTACAGGCGAGCGCTGGTCAAGTATGTCAGCAAGAACGCTAGCTGAATCCCCCTTTTCGCTCTTCGAATCGGGGACGACTACCAGCTTGCAGTCATAACTAGTATTCTCGTTGAGCGGCTCGATGCGACCCCAACCGGACCCTGTCCTGCCTCCGAGGCTGATGCACTTGCCGTGGAGGAGCGTCACGACCCCTTGCAGGGCTTTCTCAACGAGAGCAGGGGGCGCAGGCGGTGTCCCCGTTGTTTCCTCGCTCTGTGTTGTGGACTGTGTATCCTCGTCTTCTGTGGAGCCTGTGGCCGTGTCCTGGGCTTCGGCACTGACGCGTATATCAAAAGTCGTGTCCACTGGCAGGTACTCGTACGCGAAAAGTGCACCGTCTGCGGCCCCGCCGGTGGCACGGTCAATGGCCGTGCTCATGCGGTGGGGGAGCTCGCCTTTAGTACGGTCCCACACCACGGCGTGGTGGAAGGTGAGGGCGCTTGCCCGCAGTGGGCGGGATTCGTCGGTTCCGCTCTCACGTTGCTTTTTGCGAGTACCGACCTCCGAACGCATCTCACCGCCCCACAGGCTCTTGAGTTCCTCTTTGCGGAAGCCAAGCTCATTCATGTGTTCTTCGAACGCGGCGCGAATGGCTCCCTTGATGGAGCGACCCGGCAGGATTGCCTCGCCCAGCCCATCGCGCACGAAAGCGTTCGGCTGCACGGTTCGGCCGTCCTCGTCGGTCATGGGGCGCACAGGCACCTCATCGACGCCGCCGGAGTGCAGCGCGGAGACAACGCGCACGGGGATCGTCATGTCGTAGCGGTAGATGGTCATGAGACAGCCTCCGTTGGTGCTGTAAAGCTCTTACGCTCGGTCTTGAATAAGGGCAGCGTCGCTTCCGCCAGCATGGGGGAGTCCACGAGGAAGCGACCGTATCCCTGGGGTGTGAGCTCACCGACGCCGATATGCCCGAGTGTCTCGAGTGCCCCCAGATCGTCCGGGGAGAGACGCACTTGGACTACTGAACCCGCTTGGATCGCCAGCCGTGTGGCGCGAGGCGCGTTATCCCGAGGCGACCACGAGTCCACACGCCGGTGTCGGATCGCAGTCAGAATCCGTTTACGATTCTTGTCGCCCGAGTCCTGATCGGGGCTCTCCTGAACGATCATGACCGGAACGTTGGCCCGCCTGAAGGCAAGCTCCAGATCCTCAATGCTCCCGCCCCGTCCCAGAGTGCTCGACCGTGCGAGCACGTCCGACGTGAACCACAGAGACACAACCTCGGTGGGTTCGCAGGACGAGGCCTGGGTTCCCTCATCGGTGACAGGACCCTCTACCGGGGGCGGGGTGCTTCCGACGCGGGTGAAGGTAGTGTCAACTGTGCAGCGGGCGCGCCCGAAGGTCCCCGTGAGCTTGCGGGATCCGAGGAATGCTGGCTGCTCAGCAATGCCGAGGTTGAGCGTCAGAGGTGAGTCTACGGATGTGACGTCGGTGCCGCGAAGCTCGCTCAGTAGTCGTTTCGACATGACAATCGAGGCGTGCAGCGTCAACCCGGCGGGCAGAGCACGCACCAGGAACAGCTGTCCGTCTTTCGCTGCGCCCGTCTCCGAATTGATCGCCGTCGACTGTCGACCAATCAGCGAGGGTTTCCCGATCCACCCCGTGACGGGAGCGCCGTTCGATTTAACGAATAGATAGCTGCCACGCGTGGGGATCGTGTGGTCTCCACATACCTGATCGCTGATTGGGATGTGCCTGTTGAAGAGCGTGCGGGGTTGTTTGTCCTCGTGAACCTTCTCATTCTCCAGAACGAAAGGCACGGGCAACCCGGCCAACTCCTTGTAAACCGGTAGCGCGTCGCTGATGCGCAGGTCACCGCTGACGATAGCGGAGTGCACGAGGGTTTTGTCCTGATACTTCTTGCGCAGCAGGCCGTGCAGCCACGGGACCAATACGGTTCCGCGCAGGAAGTCCAACGAACGGACCTCGTTCGAGAAGGGGACCTCGTAGGAGACAACCGGAGTATCAAGAACGATGTCGAGGGTCGTTTCGTACCAGGTCGTGTCGCCGGACTCCGACTGTTGAAGGTCAGGCATTGCGATGTCTTGGGGGCTGCTCTCCGGAAGATCCGGTGGGTCTGGGATCTCCCGCAAGCTGTCCTGCGTAAGGCTCCGCAAGCTATCTGCGACGGTCTCCACGTCTTCCGACGAGTATGTGGGGCTGTCGTTATCTTGGTTCGCTAGGATTCGTTTAAGCGCGTCGGCGGCTTTCGCATCCTGTCGGCCGATTTCCACGTAGTCCTTGTCGCTGACCGCCACCGTGCACTCTCCGTCGCCTCCGCTGCGGCCCGAGCCGATGCCTCGCACCATGAGGCCCGCGACCCCCAGGAGGAAGTGCGCGGCATCGATCGTCGCTTGATCGGAGAGCTCAGCCCCGGCCTCGTCGATGAGGGTGAACGAGCCCGTGAGGACGCCGGCCGCCGCGCGCTCCGTGAAGCGCAGGAACTGGTCGCGCGCCGTCCCCGTGGTCGGGTCGATGGACAGGGACACCGTGTCGTGGACCGGGATTTTCGAGGCCGGGGTCGCGTCCGTGAAGAGAACGTGACGCGGGTGGGGGGTTGAGCCCGGCTCGCTGTTGGGGTCCTGACCGAAGAGCCACAGGGCAAAGCTGGTCCACTTCCCGTCCTTTTGTCCGTCGAGGGCCTTCGCCGCCAGCATCGCCTGCTCTCGCAGGACACCCGTGATGACCGTGCCGCGCACGACCGGGTCGTCGCCGCAACGCTCGATTGTTGAGTGTGTACGCCCCGCCTGGCCGACGCCCGTGGACACGCCCCAGTCGGACGTGAACACGATGGTCACCTGGCCGCTCGCGGTAGGAGAAGTAGTAGGTGAAGCGGTGGTCACTTGGCACCTCCTGCGGTGGAATCGACTGCTGCTTCCTGGGAGCCGACACAGTCGGCGTCGTCGCTAATCCGTGAAGCGAGGTAGCCGTCGGGCAAGTTCTCGGACAGGTCGATCAGGTCCAGGAGCCACCGCACCTGCTCGATGCAATCCTCAGTGTCCTCGTCGGGATCGTCGAGGCGCGTCTTCGAGGGCAGAGGCCCCAAC
Organism: uncultured Actinomyces sp.; assembly: GCA_958349165.1. Classification (GTDB taxonomy): domain Bacteria; phylum Actinomycetota; class Actinomycetes; order Actinomycetales; family Actinomycetaceae; genus Pauljensenia. The sequence goes on from CATWCG010000080.1 coordinate 5,153, forward strand.
GCCTTCACGAGCGTCTTCGTGCCCCGCGCGTTCTCCTGCGCATCCGTCCACTCGAGGCGGATCGCGCAGATGGGGTGGTTGCAGCGCTTCGTTATCCGCTCGACGTCGTTCGGTTTTTCTTTATCCTTGTCGATCTGCTCCTGCGTCGCGGACACCTTCTCGTCTTCCTTCAGGACGTACCCATGGCACGCGGCTTGTGCTGCCTTATCGTCCTTGGAAACCTTGACATAGTCGGCGAGGAGTTTGACGATGCGGTTCGCGCGGGCGCGCGGGAACGGATCGCCGGTGTTCTGCGTGGGGTCGTCCGGTTTCTTGCCGTCGAAAGCAGCGACCGCCTGAAGGATGCGCGCCCAGGAGGACAACGGCTGCGACGTTGTCGTGGGTGTTTCCTCAGCCGAGGTCGTGGTTGCGTCCCCGATCCGATCCGGCGCGTAGCATCCGATCAGGAAGGGGCGCTGCGAGCGGCCCTTGTACTCGTTCAGCGTGTCGTCCGGGTCGAGGACCGTCGCGTCGCGCAGGACGTGGAAGTTGATCGTCGAGCAGGGGACCGTATCCTTCTTCTTGCCGAGCTTCTTTCCTCGCGACACTAGCTCTTCCGCCAGGTCGTAGGCGATGTGGAACGGGAAGTTGCGGCCCACGATGGCCACGCCCGCCGAGGCCGTCAGGGGACCCGCTTCCTTCGCGCCGGCGACGACCGCGAGCTGTTTGAGCAGCTCGTCCTTCTCCGTGAGCTCCTCGTAATGGCGGATGTAGGCCTCCGCGAAGGGAATCGCGAACTTACCTTCAACATAGACGGTGAGGTCATCGCCACCGACAAGCACCGGGACCACCGGAGGAGCCTTGCGGCCATGTGCGTAATCTTCGATATCCTTCCATGCAGCAGCCACCGCTGCTTTAACGACACCGTCGAGACGGTAGTTCACCTCCATGACGAACCACTGGAAACGAGGCGGCTTCCTGCTGTACGAGCGGAAACGAGGGGGCATTTTGCGGTAGGGGCGGAAACGAGGAGATTTCTTGCCGCACGGGTTGGGTTTTCTTGGATACGGCGCTCTGGCGAGCTTATCGAGCGTGTTGTTCGTCCTCTTGAATGCCTCGCCGAGGTCACGCATGATCGCGCCAACGCCGTTACCGTCAACATGGACCACGCCAACTGAAGACAGAATGGGCGGGGTGGTCTCCTGGATTGGTTGTCGGTCCTCGGTTGCTTCACCTTCTTGGACAATTTCCTGCTCGACGACTGCTGTCTCCTGAAAGGCCGCTTCCAGGCGGGTCGGGTCACGATAGAGATCAGCCATGGAGGTATTCAATTGACCTGAGACGTCGTCAAGCTGCTTGAAACGTGCAGGCAGTGCCCATGCACGCTTGAAGCGTGCTGGAAGAGATAGCTTGTACTCGGGTTTTGCGTCTTCCTTCGTAGCTGTGTACAGGAACGAATTGAAATCAATGAGAACTGTAGACTGCGAGCCCTCAGCGTTTTCTTGCTTCTTCTGTTCCTTGAGCTTTGCGCGCCCCTCGTATGACTCCTTTACTCCGACTGCACGCGCAGTCTTGTAGATCCTTTTCGTGTCTGGTTTTGTTAAGGGTGTCACAGCTGGAAGTGCCGATTCGTCGGCTCTCTCCAGGAACGGGAACTGTGGGAAGCGCGCCGCCGCCGGGCGGCGGTTCAGCGAGTAGTCCAAAAAGACACGATCAAGTTTGTTTAGGTCTCGCGCATCTACTATGTCGAATGTTGCCTCGATGAAGACACCCGTGACGTCGAGGCCCGGGGCATCAGTCAGCGCGCGCCGCGTCACCTGCGTGATGAGTTGTTTCGCGAGGGCGCCAGGCTCACCCTCCTTCTCCGTGAATCGGACGATCACCTTGCCGGACGAGTCGGAGACCCAGAAAGAGACTGGAAGAGGCTTTGGCTTAAGGAGCTTTTCAGCTTCCTCCTTCACCCAGTGGGACAGCAGGGTGATCTCGAAGGATGCGCCGATCTGCTCGCGCAGGCGAGGAGACGAGAAGATGAAGGGCTGGTTGCTGTTCGTCTGCAGCATGACGAGGTAACTTGTCATGGTCGGTTCCTCCCTACTCTCCGTTGCGCGGGGGAAGTATTGTCAGGAGTGAGAAGATGTCAGTCATCATTCGTCCAATTTGGTTGACTACGACAGTAAAAGGACGCTGGAACGGCTCATTTTGTATTGGTATATCTGGACACAGTGATCTTTGTGGGCATAGGGTGATGAGTCCAGTAATATCTTGCCGTGACTTAAGCGCCTGTTTTGTGGTCTCGCTATCTCCTATTGATTCAAGTGTGTGCTGTAGTAGAGCAGTTTGTTTATCGTTGAGAACGTCCTGTTTCCCGCCGTAGGACGGTGTTACTGACTTCAGGGATTTATCGTTAAAG
>CATWCG010000081.1:0-7468 GCA_958349165.1 uncultured Actinomyces sp.
ACGCCGAGGCCATCACCCCACGACCCCAGATACGACACCCGAAGAAGGAAACATGACCACCCAGGCACCCGCACGAGCCACCGACCGACCGATCCCCTCCCCCTTCACGGGCGCGGGGAAGCTGTGGCGCGCGACGTTCCTGTCCCACATCCTTAACCCGTGGAACATGGCGTTTGCCCTGCTCCTGCCCCTGTTCATGTACGCGATGTTCGGGATGACCGAGGCCGCGCGCACCACGCAGACTGGGCGCGGCAACGTGGCCGCCGCGATGGTCGTCATGATGACCACGTACGGCGTCATCCTGGTGGGTGGGTCGCTCGGCGCGACGCTGTCCGTCGAGCGCACGACCGGTATCTCGCGCATGTACGCGCTGACCCCCATCCAGCCGTGGGTGATCCTCCTGGTGCGCCTCACGGCCCTGGTGGCGCTGAGCGCGTTCATCGCGCTCATCTGCTTCAGTGTTGGCCTGGCCACGGGCTCGCAGATGACGGCGGGCGCGTGGGCGGCCAGCGCCGCGGTCGTCATCGCGCTGTCGGCGCTGGGCGCGCTCATTGGCCTGGCGTGCGGCTACACGATTAAGGGCGAGAACGCCTACAGCGCTTCGGCGTTCGTCATGGTGTTCGGCGCGTTCGTGTCCGGCATGTTCATCCCGCTGGAGCAGATGCCGCCCTTCGTCTCCCACGTCGCACCCTTCACGCCCCTGTACGGCGCCGTCCAGGCGATTTACGCGGTTGCCGGTACCGTCCCGATGCCGACGGCGGCGTGGCTCAACATCGTCGGGTGGGTGGTTCTCACGGCGGGCATCGCCTGGTGGGGCGCGTCCCACGACACGGCTCGCTAGGCTGGTGTCATGAAGGAGCGCTTGATCTCCCTGGCGTGGGCGGCCCCGTGGATGCTGTTCATCGGGTTTCCCCTCGCCTACGCCGTGCGGCTGCCGGATCCGGCCCAGCGCGCGGGCCTCATCGGGTTGTGCGCCCTCGTCGCGGTCGTGAACTCGGCGACGTGGCTGGCCAATCCCCTGCCCGCGCGCAACTCCTTCACGAGGCCATTCATCCTCTCCCACGCGGCGCTGGCGGCGGCGACGGTCGCCTACCTCGTGTACGCGGTTTCCGTTGACACGCCTCACGCGTTCATGCTGACGTCGTATCTGCTGGTCGCGTGGGTGTTTCAGGCGCCGGGCAGGTTCATCGTCGCGGGCCTCGTGCCGGTGACCGCTATCGCGGGTGTGGCCGCTTACGCGCAGGGTGAGCCCCTGTGGATGTGCTGGTACCTGGTGTTGCTGCTCATCTTCGTGGGGGTGGCGCGCTGGCGCATGGAGCGTTCGGCCCGCGAGCATCTGCGCCGCCAGGACGCGATCCAGCGCGCAAAGGCCGCGGAACGTGCGCGCCTGAGCACGGATCTGCATGACATTCTCGGGCACTCGCTGACGGGGATCACGATGATATCCGAGCTGGCGGGTCGCCTCTTGGATGCGGGTCGCGTGGAGGAGGCGCGCGAGCAGATTCGCGCGGTGACCGCGCAGTCCAACGAGGCCTTGGCTGACGTGCGCCGCATCGTGGCGGCCACGCGGGCCTTGTCCCCGGGAGAGGAGCTCGAGGAGGCGCGGTCGCTTTTGGAGGTCGCGCGCATCGACGCCGAGATCACGAATGAGGGTGAGCCGCCGTCGGGGCCTCGTTCGGCGGCCGCCGCCCACGTGATCCGCGAGGGCGTCACGAACGCGATCCTGCACGCGCGCCCCTCGTGGGTGCGGGTACGTCTTTCCCCTGATGGCGTGACGGTTACGAACGACGGTTACTCGGCCGCTTACGCCGCGTCGAGCGCGGGGTCGGGGTCGGGCCTGGCGGGCCTGTCCGAGCTGGTCGGCGACGAGGGCACGCTCACCTGGGGCGCGTCGGGCTCTACGTGGACGCTCGCGCTGTCCTTCGACGCCGAAGCCGCCGCCCACTCGTCCTGACCTTCTCCGCCGCGGCCCCATCGACGAGGCCGTGGCCCCCTCCCAGGGCCCCGCGCGGTCCCGGGAAGGTGAGTCGGCCTCGTCCTGAGGGGTGAGCACACCCGAGAGATGATCCTGCGACCTGCGCTAGCCTAGTACCCCAAGCGCAGGCAGACAGGAGGGTGACGTGACGATTCGGGTGCTCGTGGCCGACGACCAGGCGATGATTCGCGGGGCGCTGGCGGGGCTGCTGGACCTGGAGCGCGACATTGAAGTCGTCGCGCAGGCCGCGGACGGCGCGCAGGCACTCGATGAGCTAGCGCGCCTGGCATCAGCGGACGCCCCTGCCCGCGGGAGCGCCCCAGCCGACGTCGCCGTCATCGACGTCGAGATGCCCCGCATGGACGGCATCACGGCCACGCAGGCGATCCGTTCCCGCTTCCCGGGGGTGCGCGTGCTCATCGTGACGACCTTCGGGCGCCCGGGTTACTTGCAGCGCGCCCTCGACGCGGGGGCCACGGGTTTCATGGTGAAGGATGCGCCGGTCGAGACTCTCGCCGAGGGCGTGCGGACGGTGGCCGCGGGCGGGCGGGCGATCGACCAGGATCTGGCGTTGGAGGCGCTGGAGGCGGGGTCTTCTCCCTTGACGGATCGCGAGGCCGACGTGTTGCGTGAGGTCGAGGGCGGCGGCACGATCGCCGACATCGCCCATTCCCTCCATCTCAGCCAGGGGACGGTGCGCAACCACGTGTCCTCGGCGATGCTGAAGATGGAGGCGCGCACGCGCGCCGAGGCCGCGTCCCTGGCCCGCGCCGCCGGCTGGCTGTAGGAGGGCCACCGCCACAAGGCTGGTATCAGAGTGATACCATGACGGTATGGCTATGACACTCCGACTCGACGAGGAACACGCACGCAAGCTCGACGAGCTCGCCCAGCGCGCCGGCACGTCCAAACACGATGCAGTGCTGCGCGCCATCGACGAGGAGTTCAACCGCATGACGCACCGCCAGCGCGTGACCGACGCGCTCAACCAGACCGTTGAGCGCTGGGGGGACGCGCTGGAGCGACTTGGACAGTAGCGCCATGCCGTGCGAGTTTCTCTCACTTGAGGACCTGCTGGATATCGTGACCGCACTGAGAATCGGTCCCGTTCGAGATCTCGGCCTCCTCAATGCGGCGGCTTTGCGCCCACAGACGACGCTGATGGGCCAGGACGCCTACCGGTCCACCGCAGCCAAGGCGGCAGCTTTACTCGAATCACTCGCGAAGAACCACGCGCTGATCGACGGCAACAAGCGTCTTGGATGGGCTGCCTGTTCCGTTTTCTTATCTCTCAACGCGCTCGAAATCTCAGAAACAGTTTCCAACGATGATGTGTACGACCTTGTGGTCGCCGTCGCTTCCTCTCGCGTGACGCTCGAGCAGGTCTGCACCACGCTATCGGATTGGACAGCTACGCGCCCATGAAGCGCGCGTTGCGCGCGATGAGGGGCAGAAGCCGCACGCCCAGGTAGGTGCCGATCGTGTTGGTGATGACGTCGTCGATGTCGACGACGCGGTAGGTGCAGGGCACGAGGCCGAACAGGCCCGTGTACTGGGTGAATTCGATCAGGCAGGAGGCGAGCGCGCCGATCGCAATCCACACGAGCACGCGACGGGTGGGGATGGAACGGGCCAGGCGCCCGCCGTCGGTGGGCAGGTCCTCGCGGGCTTGGCGGGCGCGCCGAATCCTCCACGTCGTCTCCGCGAGCGCGCCGAGGGGCACGAACAGGGCGATGTTGAGGAGGATCGACAGGGCGTAGAGGGTGCCGCGCAGCTGTTCGCCGTCGCGGAATTGGTCGGCGACGGCGGCCAGGGACCCGAAGGGCACGTAGTTGTCCCAGTGGATGATCGCGGCGCAGGCTGCCACCGGGTCGGAGGGGATCGGCAGGAGCGTGAAGATCAGGAGGCCCGCCAGGTAGAGGATCCACGCGAGGGGCAGTGCCCTCGGCAGCCTCCACATCGACGAGGCCTGGGCCGCGACCACGGGGATCTCCGCGGTCGTGGGGGTGTGCGGGTTGTCTTCTCGCGGCAGGAGGGCGCCGGTCCGCTTGGATCGACGGTAGATGAGGGGCAGCGCCTTGGAGACGGTGAGGTGGTCGTGGCTGGCGCGGCCGGGGGCCTCGTCGTGCGAGGTGGCGCGCGGGGGGCGCCCGCGCAGGCGCGCGCGGTCGGCGCGTCGGCCGAGGAGCCACCACAGGGCGCAGGTGAGCGCGGTGACGGCCGCGTACAAGCCCGCGTCCATCGCCCAGTTGATTGCCGTGTACATGTCACCCCTCTCACTTGAGGGGAACCTTACCGGCGTTGTTCGGCAACGTCCCCGCGCTGGGTACAGTTCCACATTGGATGGACACATGTTGAGAAAAAGGCTGCGATTCTTCTCGCCTCCGCTAGTCACTGGCACACGGGCGCACTGCATTTGTGTGAGCGTCACACGCACAGGCTCACACTTCGAGCAGTCAGACAGATTCGGACTAGGGATCGTCCGAGCAGGTAGTCAGCTGGGTCGCCATCGCGTCCTGTTCGGCCTGAGTGACGCTGAGGCCGTAGGCGTATTTGACGGCGATCTGCCGCTTGACGTAGTCGCAGCGGAAGGCGACGTTGGGCGGCAGCCACTGGTCGGCGGAGGACGCCGACTTGTCCTCGTTCGCCGCCCCGTCGACCGCCAGCAGGTTCTCGGGGTCGTTGGCGAACTCCTGGCGCCGCTGCGCGTCCCACTGCCAGGCCCCCGAACGCCACGCGTCAGCCAGGGCAACGACGTGGTCGATCTGGACCAGGGCAGAGCTCTTGTCCCCCCTCTGGAATTGGATCGTGGTGCCCGTGTAAGGTTCGGCGAGCGTCCCGGTGAGCACCACGCAGTCCCGCGTGCCCGGCTTGAAGGTGGGTCGCGCGAGGTCCCGGGCGAGGATGTCGTTACGGGTATCGCAGCCGTTGTGGTCGGTGTCCGCCCAGCGCTGCCCGAAGGCCTGGCGGTCGTAATCCGGGACGGCTGACGCCTCATCCGCGGACCGAACGGCGAGTTCGCGCAGCTGGCGAGCCGCCTCGGTGTCAGGCAGGGAGGACAGCGCCTCCCCGCTGCGCATCGGAGGCCATCCCAGGCGCGAGCGCAGGCCCAGCAGGTCCCAGCCGACGCCGGGCGCGAACGCCCACACCAGGGCAGCGACGATCACCAGGACGCCGATCGTATCCCCGATGCTCCTGCGGCGCTTACGTGCCATCACGCCTCCTGTTCACTCGCGCGGGCCCACGCCATGGGGGCACCCCGACGCGTCGTCGGGGTGCCCCCATGATGGACCCGACCGCCGGCATCTGCGTACTCGGCGGCGCGCCCCTGTGGATAACTACTTGGTGGCGCGCGAACTCACCAGCTGACGCACGAAGTAAATCGCGACGATGATGAGCGTGAGCGCGCCCATCGAGACCAGCTGAGAGCGGCCCTCGTCGCTCGTGAGCATGAGCGCGGCGATGCCAGCCAGGCCCACCAGCACAACCCACGGCAGCCACGGCCAACCGGGCATGCGGATCACGAGGGAGCCGCTGCGCTCCAGAGTGGGGTGCAGGCGCATGAGCGAAATGATGATGAAGGTCCACACGATGAGGAGGACCATGCCGATCGCGTTGATGAGCATCGTCAGGATGGTGTCGGGCAGGTACCAGTTGCCCAGGACCGCCAGGAGCGCCAGCGCGACGACCAGGCCGACCGCTCGCTTCGGGGTGCGCCCGGCCGCGATGTCTCCCTCCCTCTCGGCGGCCAGGACGGCCTCGTCGTCCTCGAGGGCCGCCTCGACGACGGTGTGCGCGTGCGCCTTCTCGGCGGCGGGAGCGCCCAGCAGCCAGCGCGGCCCCATGTCGCGCGCGGACAGGGAATACACCATGCGCGAGGAGGCGTAGATGTTCGCGGAGAACGCGGAAACCAGCGCCATGAAGATAATGACCTCCATGATGGTTCCGACGGCCGGGACGCCCGCCATCTCGAGGAGGGCAGCAAAGGCATTCTTCTTCATCGCCTCGCTGTCCCAGGGCAGCAGGGCGGTCAGCAGGAGGACGGAACCCACGTAGAACACGAGGATGCGGGTAATGACCGAACGGATTGCGCTGGCCATCGCAGCGCGGGGGTCCTCGGCCTCGGCGGCGGCGATCGTGACGATCTCGAGGCCACCGAAAGACGTGATGACGGCCAGGAGCGCCACGGCGATGCCCGACAGGCCGTTGGGCGCGAAACCGTTGTGACCCAGGACGTTCTGCAGGACGCCCTCGTGTCCGGGCAGCGGCCCAACGAGCGCGGTGCGCGCAACCAGGAAGACGCCCACGCACAGGAAGCCGACGATCGCGATGATCTTCACCATCGACAGCCAGGCCTCGATCTCGCCGTACTGACCGGCGGCCAGCAGGTTAATGCCGCCAATGACGACGACGATGACCAGGGCGATGACCCACTGGGGCACGCCCGGGAACCAGCCGACGAAGAACGTGGCCGCGCCCGTCACCTCCAGGCCCGACACCATGATGAGCATGACCCAATACAGCCACCCGATGGTGAACCCGGCCCACCGGCCGATCCCGGCCTCGGCGTAGGACGAAAAGGAACCGGTGGACGGCAGGGACGAGGCCAGCTCCGCGAGGGCCAGCATCACAGAGACGACGATGATGGCGGCCAGCAGATAGGACACGAGGACGGCGGGGCCCGCCTGGTGAATGGCGGAGCCCGTGCCCAGGAAGAAGCCAGCACCAATCGCCAGGCCCAGGGCCATCATGGACAGGTGCCACGTTTTGAACGGCTTACGCGCCGTTGCGGCAGACGAAGAAGCGTGTGTTGTTTTGGAATTCACACGGCCATACTAACGCCTGCCCCGACGCAGAGCCTTTAACTGCGAATATGTGAGAGTGATCGTCCACTCGCGGGTCTGCGGGAGCCTCCAACGACGCCAGTGCGCCATGCCTGTAAAGATGAGGCCAACGACGATGGATGCGCCCATGCCCAGGACGGGCTGTCCCATATACCAGAACACAACCGTGACCAGCGAGCACGCGAACGCCGGGGTCGCGTAGAGGTTGTTGCCGCCAAAGACGCGCGGAACCAGGCCCGCGGAGATATCTCGGACCATGCCGCCACCGATGGCGGTCATGATGCCGAGCAGGATCGCCGGCATGATCGCAAACCCCGCGTCGAGGGTCTTGATCGCGCCGGTCGCGCTCCAACAGCCCAGCACCATGCCATCCGCGATGACGAGGAGCACCGACCACACGCGCGAATCCATGCGGAACGCCATCGCCACGAGGGCACCAATGATCGCGAACCACAGGTAGTAGGGGTCCGTGATGGCCACGGGCGCCCCGGTGCGCGTCGTCAGCAGCAGGTCACGGATCATGCCGCCCGCGAGCGCCGTCATGATCGCGAGGATACAGAAGCCGACGGCGTCGAAGTTGCGTTCTCGCGCAACCTTGCCGCCGAGAATACCGTTGAGGAGCACGCCCATGAGGTCGATGGCTCGGAAG
>CATWCG010000082.1:0-7456 GCA_958349165.1 uncultured Actinomyces sp.
AGGCGGCCGTCAAGGCCGTGTTCGCGGCCGCCGAGGCCGAGGGCGTGGACGCCGTGCGCATCGGCACGACGGGTGGCGACATGCTCGCGATCAGCGGCGTCGACCTGCTCGCCGCCGAGGGCGAGGGCTGCGGCTGGATCGCCTCGATCGACGAGCTGCGTGAGCTGAGCGAGACGGGACGCAAGCACTTCTGAGTTGCGTCTGATCGAGCGCCTGGGGGCGCGGGCCGACAGGCCCGCGCCCCTTCGCTGTGCGGTGCCGCTGGTGTCACGCGTGTCCTCTCTCCACTCGCGTTGCTCATGTCGGGGCCGGGTCGATGAGGTGGCAGTGTCGTCCCCGTGGAAGCGTCCTCCTACGAGAACTTGGGGTCTGCCCAGATGGCGATGACGCTAATGTCGCTCTTGCGGCTCTCTCCCTGCGCCGCCTCCGCGACTACCTTGAGCTTGAGGCGCGGAACCGACGAGACGTCGATGCTGAACTCCTTCGCCTCGTTGAGGCGTAGGGACGCCGTGTCGAGGACCTTGTCGGAGACAGGGTCGCTGATCTCGAAGGTCACGGTGACGTCCGTGTCGCGCGAGTAGTCCGACTGGCCCGCTGTGATGGCAAAGGTCTTGGCGCCTTGCGGCACAAGGAGCTCAACGGATCCGTCGTCCAGTTTCTTCTCGAGTTCGCATTTGAAGCCGTTGTTGTAAACCTTGCGCGAGATGGCGGAGGTGTCTCTCGATCTATCGAGAGACTCCCAGAAGTGTTTCCGGTAGTCTCCTTGTCCGCATTCTTGCTTCGTAACCGCCTGGTCCAGCGTCGGGTTCCACTCGGGGGACTTGCTGGCCATCGCGCTCGGCGTCGGCGACGCCATCGACGCGGACGGGGCAGGAGAGGGCGTCGTGGCCGTCGGGCTCGGCGAGGCCGTGGTGGGCTCCGGGGTGGCGGTAGGAGTGGGCGTGGCGTCCGGCTTGGGGGCGTGCGAGCACGCCGCCAGCAGGAGCGACAAGCCAGCGGCGATGATGGCTGCGCGGCGCTTGGACCCGGTACATGGAGAGTGAAACATCGTTGTGTTCTCTTTCACTGGAGAGGAATTGCTCCGGGAATAGATTCCCGGGAAGGGTCTGTCAACTAAGGTATTAGTAGTAATACAGGCGTGCCGATCATGCTCGTTTCACGCGAGAGGCCGGGCGTCTCGCGCCGGTGGGGCGACCTGTCCGAAGGAGCCTCCGACGAGAATACCGTGGCGCGAGAGGCCGCAGAGGGTCCTCTCGCGGGCCCCGATGCTCTCCGCTCATTTTCCGCGTCAACGCGCGACGTGTGCAGACAACCGACGCGGCGATACACCCCCGCCCGGCATGCTCTCTCGTGCAACCAAGATAAGGAATGGCGTCGACCATAATGAACCAAGGCAAACCCGACGCTACCGATGAGACGTGCCGCCGCCCCTCGGCCCGCCGAGCTGGGTGGTCTGTCTCAAGTCCTACCGATTGATCACCAATCTTTGGCATACTGTGGAACGGAAAATAACCGTCCTACAGGAGCCGCCGTGCCCGAAGAAACCGCCATCGACACCCAATCGCACAACGACGCCCAGGCCTCGTCCGCGACACACAAACCCAGCCTGGGCCGCGTCATCGCCGCGTGGGGGGTCCACGCGTTCACCATCTCGGGCCTCGTGTGGGCGACGCTCGCCCTGTTCGCGATCCTCAACAACAACATCCCCATGATGTGGCTGTGGCTCGTCATCGCCCTGGTCGTGGACGGCGTTGACGGCACCCTCGCCCGCAAGGTCGGCGTGCGCGACGCCATCCCGTGGTTCGACGGCGGCGTCGTCGACAACCTCGTCGACTACCTGACGTGGACCTTCCTGCCCGCGCTGTTCATGGCGCTGCACCTGCCCTTCGGTCCGCAGCCCGTGCCGGTCGTCATGATGATCGTCATCATCGTCTCCTCCCTGTTCTGCTACGCGAACGACGGCGAGAAATCCAACGACAACTACTTCGTGGGCTTCCCCGCCGCGTGGAACTGCGTCGCGATCGTCATGTACGTCCTGCAGACCCCCGCGTGGGTGAACATCGCGGCGACGATCTTCCTCGCGATCATGACGCTCGTCCCGCTGCACTACACGCATCCCGCGCGCGTCAAGCGCTTCCAGATCCCCAACATCGTCGGCGCCGCCGCGTGGATCGTCGCCTGCGCGTACCTGGTCGTCGTCTACCCGGTCCAGCCCCTGTGGACGCTCATCCTCTTCTGGGTCGGCGGCGGCTGGTTCATGGTCGCGGGCTTCATCCGCACGGCCACCGGCGAGGACAAGTAGCTCCCGCCCCACGATCACCGACGAACATCCCCCGGGCCTGGCGCTCGGGGGATGTTTGTTATGCGAGCCTCGTTCGGGCGGCGACGAGGCCGGGGGCCGGGCATGCGGCGAGGCGGCGCGCCGCCCGCGCCCGCGGGCGCGCGGAGCAACCGAGGCCACGGGAATCGGCGTTACGAGAGCTCCGCGAGGCCCTTCTTGACGGCCCGGTCGCGCTGGTAGCGGAAGACCTCCAGGAAGATGCCGCCGAAGAAAATCAGGGCGATGGCGGTCCACACGCCCGGGGGAGCGTGGCGCCCGTACATGAGGAAGTACACGTAGGGGGCGAGGAAGGTGACGGCGGCGGTGACGGCGCCGACGATGCGGTGCCAGAGTTTTTGCCCGGCGACCATTTCGATGAGGCCCCACGTGTAGGGGATGGCGGTGACCATGTCGATGGCCCACAGGATGCGCCAGTCGCCCCGGAAGTGCGGGACGTACATGACGGGCACGGCCCGCGCCATCGAGTACACGAGGACGACGACGTAGGCGATGAACTTGGGGTTGCGGCACAGCTTGAGGAAAGCGGAGCGTTCGATGATGGGGGCGCCGACGGCGCGCGAGGCGCGGGTGGCGTGCGAGGCCGTGGAGAGCGTGTCGAGGCCGGCCATGGCGACCCGCATGAAGGCGCGTTGCTCGTCGGTGCCGTCCGCCCACGCCTCGAGCAGCGCGAGGGGGGACAGCGCGATGGGCGTGTAACCGCTGGAGGGGACGCCGGCCTCGTGAATGACGTCGGCGCCGAGGGCTTCGCGCAGGCGCGGCAGCTGGTCGGTGGGGATGTCGGCGATCCACAGGCGCACGCGGCGTTGGATGGCGTCGTGGAGCTCGTGGGAGAGCGCGTGGCCGGCGGCGGAGTGAGGGGAGAATCCTTCGGCGGCGATGTCGGCGAGGGCTCCGGGCTGCTCGACGATGCGCGTCGTCAGGTCGCCGGCGCGGTCGACGCCGGAGATGGAGATGATGGTGGCGGCATCCCACTGGTAGGTGCGCGCGATCTCGATGTCGAGGATCGAGCGCAGCGTGATGAGGGATGCTGTCTCGCTCACGGTTAGCCTCTCGGTAGGGGGTTGTCCACTCAATTGTGCCTGACTGAGCGGTCGGAATGCGCGCCCACGCGGGAATCGTTCCGGCCGTAGAATCGACGCATGGCGAAACGACGGATTGACACGGCCCGTGGGATGGAGGCGCTGCGCGCGTGGCGCGAGGCGGTTGAGCGGGGCGAGGAGGCCCCGCGCCCGGTGGCCTTGACGGCCGTGCGCTTCACGCTCGAGGAGCTGGGGGCGCTGCACCCGGGCCGGTCGGTGGAGGTGCGCGTGCCGCCCGCGGGCGCGGTGCAGATCCTGCCCGGGACGACGCATCGTCGCGGCACGCCGCCCGCCGTCGTGGAGACGGACGCGCGCACGTGGCTGTCGCTGGCGTGCGGGCTTCTCACGTGGGACGAGGCCGTGGCGGGCTCGCTCGTGAGCGCGTCGGGTGAACGCACGGACCTGGGGCCCCTCCTGCCGCTCGTGTGAGGGCAGGGACGGGGTCGGGGGCTCAGGCCTCCAGCTGGGGCACGCCGAAGCGCGCGGCGAGCTTGGGGGCGAGCCACTTCTGCGAGCCCTTGTAGGCGTAGCGCTGGGCGACGGCGGCGAGGGCGGCGGAGGTGGCCGCGAAGATGACCAGCGAGGTCAGGGTGACGTCGTCGGCGTCCTCGGCGGGAACGGGGCGCTTGGTGGTGATCTTCCAGCCGGTTTCAAAGATCTTGGAGGCCAAGAAGGCTGCTCCGGCGATGACGGCGGTCGTGGCGACCTTTTCGATGGTGGCGGAATCCATGGATGTCTCCTGGCGTCAGTCTGATTGTCCCCGCGCGTGCGCGCGTGCTTCCATGATGCCCCACACGGCCCTCTTGTGCGAGGCCCACGGGTCCGCTGCCCTATGCTTGAGAGGTAGTGTCCCCGTCCGAAGGATTCCTCATGGCTCGCGCCCGCCTACTTTTCGCGCTCTCGGCCCTCGTGGCTGCCTCCACGACCGTCGCGGCCTGCTCGCCGTCGGTGTCCTCGAGCGCCCCGCAGGATCCTTTCGCGGCCCCGATCGTGCCCGGGCAGAGCGCGCGCGCCTCGGCCGGTTCCGGCGGAGGGCACGGAACGATTGACGCCCCGACGCCGCGCAGCGGATCCGGCACGGTGACGGTGGCGCTCGTGGGCGGCGCCCAGCTGCCCACCGAGACGGCGCAGGAGTTCACGAAGGCCACCGGTTTCACGGTCGCCGTCGTCCCCGTCGACGGCGTGGACGCGGTGGCGAAGGCCGAGGCGGACGTCGTGCTGGGCCTGGACGGCGCGGACGCGCTGCAGGCGAGCGCGGCAGGCACGGTCGCGGACGCCGCGCCGCAGGACACGACGACGCTGGCGGGCACGGCTGTCGACGGGGCCCCCGCGGCGGTGGCTTACGGCCGCGACGACGTGTGCGTCATCGCGGACAAGTCGTGGATGAGCGCCAACAACCGTCCGCTGCCGACGTCCTTCGCGGATCTGTCGTCCCCGCGCGTGCGCGCCCTCCTGGCGGTGCCCGACCCGGCCTCGTCGTCGGTGGGACGCGCCTTCGTGCAGGAGGCCGCCTCGCAGACCGGCGAGGGCCTCGGAACCTTCGTGCAGTCGCTGAGCCCGCGCGTGGATGCCACCCTGGGGGCGGCGATCGGCGCGTGGACGGCCGGCGACCGCGTCTCCGACGCCTACCTGTCCGAGGTCGTGGGCAGCTCGTCGGGCACGTCGGGCGCCTACCCGCTCGTGGTCGCGCCCAGGTCCCTGGCCGCGGCGGCGGCGACGAACACGGGCGCGGATTCTTTCGGTGCGCCGGTGTCCTCCACCTGCATCGCCCGCATCATGTACGCGGCCGCGACCACGGCGCCCGCGAGCGACGGCGCCGAGTCCCTCATCGCGTGGCTCCAGGGCGAGACCGCGCAGCGGTCCCTGGCGACCACGGGCGCCGCGTACCCGATCGACGGGGTCCTCGCGGCGGACACGAAGGCCTCGTGGCTCATGGGCATCACCGGCGAGGCCGTCGTCGCGGACGAGACGATGGGCTCCCTGGACGCGATGAACGCGTGGCTGGCGACGTGGAGCTCGGCCCTCGCCGCCCCCGCCCCGGCGCCCACGACCGACCCGGCGCCGGAACCCACGACCGAGCAGCAGGCGAGCCCCGCCGCCGACCCCGCGCAGGACGAGGCCGGGGCGACGGGCGACGATGCCGCGGACTCCGACGACGAGGAGTAGGCACCGCGCTGACGAGGCAACGAGGAGAGGGGACGCGTCACTGCCGCGTCCCCTCTCCTCGCGTCTGCCCATCCGTTCGCGGGCGGATGGGCGCCCTTCTAGTCGCGCAGCATTGAGGGGCTGACCCGGCACTCGTCGCCGATGCGCATGGGCGCGATGAGGCCCCTGTCGCGCAGCTCGCGCAGGCGCGGGACCGTGCGTTCGACGACCTTCCACGGGTCGATCGTGTTGAGGTAGATGCGGGTGCCGCCCTCGAAGCCTGCCAGGGTGGAGATGCGCCACTTGAGGAGGATCCTCCAGCGCATGGGCGTGGACACGGTCGGCGGGCGGTGGTACCACTCCTCGTTGGCGGGCACCTCAGCCCCGGTCGCGGCGTGCGCGGCGTGCAGGATGTCCGAGATGCCGGCCATGGCCTCGTCGCTGACCTCCCACGGGTTGCGCGGGGCGTGCAGCGGCCAGATCGCGATTCCCGGGAAGCGGTGGCCGAATCCGGCCAGGGCGACGGCGTGCTCGTTCTGGGCGATCAGGAGCTTGCGGGTGGCGGCGACCGTGAAAATTTGGTCGTAGATGTCGGGCTGGGCGCGCAGGCGCTCGAGCTCCGCCTCGGTCTGGACTGCCAGGTCGTCGATGGCGACCAGCTGCTTGTGCAGGTGATCGAAGGAGGCGCCGGCGGGGCGCAGCCAGTTCTGGAACGTCGCCACGTAGCGCACGGCGGGGTCGAGGTCGTACAGGTCGCGCATGGAACGCGCCGTGTAGGCCGTGTATTGCGCGTGTTCCTCGGGGGTGAGGGTGCCCGACCCGGCGAGCTGGTGGGCTTCGGTGGCGCCGTCGACGAAGTGGCGCTTCGCGACGATCAGGTCGTGCCCTCCGGAGAAGAAGCCGTTGGCGGCCTGGAGGCGCGCGGTTTCGCTGGTGGCGGCGAACTCGCCCTCGCTCATGCCCGAGGCCAGCATGCGGGCGCGCACGACGTTCATGACGTGCTCGTAGCCCGCGTCCGAGGCCAGGTAGTGGGCCATCCGTCGCCGGTCGTCCTCGGAGGGCACGTGCCCGTGGTTGAGGTGCCAGTAGTTGTACGAGACGATCTCGAAGAGGTTGGGGATGCGCCTAAACTCGGCGACCGTGTCGCTGAGCTTGTCGGCGCTCAGGGCGTCCAGCTGCTCCCACGTCCCGTCGTCGCGGCGCACGAGTCGGGACTTTTCGGGCGGCGTCTCCAGGTAGCGCTTCGAGCAGAACGCGCAGTGGCGCCCGTGCGCCTCGTGGTCGATGGGCTCGTGGTTTGCGCGGGGCGCGGCGAGTGGGCGGTTTCCGCGCCCTGGGACGGTCCAGACTTCCGTGCCGGTGAGCAGGTTCTGCTGTTTGACGGTGCCGTCGGCGAGTCGCACGATGGCGCGGTCGGCGCGGGTGAGCTTCGATGCCATGTCTTCATCGTACCTGTCGTCAGAGTCTGTTCATGGTTGCGGGGTGTGATCCGGTGCGCCCGGCCTCTCCCTGGTCGAGCGCGTCGATGCGGGCTCGCTGCTCGGGGCTCAGGCTGAAGGAGAAGACGTCGATGTTGGTGGCCATGCGCTGGCGGCTCAGGGTCTTGGGGAAGACGACGTGGCCGCGGTCGATGGCCCAGCGCAGCGCGACCTGGGCGGCGCTCACGCCGAGCTGCGCGCCGATGTCGATGAGGGTCGGGTCGGTGGTGGCGCGTCCTCGCGCCAGGGGGGACCAGGCCTCGAAGACCATGCCGAGCCCGTGCGCGTAGGAGCGCAGGTCGGCGTTGGGCAGGAAGGGGTGGGCCTCGACCTGGAGGGCGTGGGGGGCGACCGTGGCGACGGCGCGGACGGCCTCGACGAGCTCAGCACCACGGGGCCCTCCCACGTCGCCG
>CATWCG010000083.1:0-7451 GCA_958349165.1 uncultured Actinomyces sp.
CGTAGCGGCCGTTCTGCGCGGTGATGACGTCGCCCGAGGCCGGGTCGGTGCCCACCTCGCGCGGCAGGGACAGCAGCTTCAGGGCGTCCTCGAGGGTGACCGTGGAGATGTCCATGGTCTTGAACAGGGACGCGGTGCGAGGCTTGGCGGCGCTCTTCTTCGCCTTCTTCGCGCCCTCCTCGCCGCCCTCGGCCGCCTCGGGCAGGACCTCGGTGACGTAGGGGCCGTAGCGGCCGTCCTTGACGATGATCGTGTGACCGGTCGCCGGGTCGACGCCGAGCTCGCGGCCGTCGTCGGCGGCGCGGGCGAAGAGCTGATCGATGAGTTCGTCCGTCAGCTCGTCGGGAGCGACCTCCGGCGGCACGTTCGCGCGCGTCCCGTCAGCCTTTTCCATGTAGGGCCCGTAGCGGCCCACGCGCAGCGTCACGCCGCGGCCCAGGTCGATCGAGTTGACGGCGCGCGCGTCGATGTCGTCGCCCAGGGAGGCGACGTCGTGGCGCAGGCCGCCATTCTCGCCCGTTCCATCGGGGCCGAAGAAGAAGCCGGTCAGGAAGTCCGTGCCGTTCTCCTGGCCCGCGGCGATACGGTCCAGGTCGCCCTCCATCGAGGCCGTAAAGTCGTAGTCGACCAGGTTCGCGAGGTTCTCCTCGAGGAGGCGCGTCACGGAGAACGCCAGCCACGTGGGCACCAGGTACTGGCCGCGGTGCGTGACGTACCCGCGGTCCCCGATCGTCTGGATGGTGGCCGCGTAGGTGGAGGGTCGGCCGATGCCGAGCTCCTCCATGGTCTTGACCAGCGTGGCCTCCGTGTAGCGGCCCGGGGGCTGGGTTTCGTGGCCGTCGGGGGTAGCCTCAGTCAGCGTCGCGGCATCACCCTCGGCGACGTCGGGCAGGGTCTTCTCCGCGTCGTTCTTTTCCGCGTCGTAGCGCCCCTGATCGCGGCCCTCCTGGTAGGCCAGGCGGAAGCCCGGGGAGGTGATGACCGTTCCCGAGGCCGAGGAGATCACGTCGTGACGCGCGCCATCGACCTCGATGCCGGTGAGCACGCGGATCGTCGCCGTGTAGCCAACCGCGTCGGCCATCTGCGAGGCGACCGTGCGCTTCCAGATCAGGTCGTACAGGGCGAGCTGCTGCTTGGACAGGGAACCCGCGACTTCGCCGGGCGTGCGGAAGTGGTCGCCGGCGGGGCGGATCGCCTCGTGCGCCTCCTGCGCGCCCTTCGACGTGGTGCCGTACAGGCGCGGGGAGTCGGCCACGGCCTCGGCACCATAAAGCTGGGTGGCCTGCTCGCGGGCGGCGTGGATTGCCTGGCTGGACAGGGCCGTGGAGTCGGTACGCATGTAGGTGATGTAACCGGACTCGTAGAGGGACTGGGCGGTGCGCATCGTCGAGGAGGCGTTCCAGTGCAGTTTGCGCGACGCCTCCTGCTGGAGGGTGGACGTCGTGAAGGGGGCGGCCGGGCGGCGGCGGTAGGGCTTGCGGGTCACCGAGTCGATGACCGAGGCCGGGGCCTCGGACAGCGCACGGGCGTAGGCTCGGGCGGTGGCCTCGTCCAGGTGGAGGACGCCGGCCTTGGTGGCCTTCGCGCTCAGCTCGCCCTTCTCGGAAAAGTCGGAGCCGGTCGCGATGGCGTGGCCGTCCACGGAGGCCACGCGCGCCCCGAAGCCCTGGCCTGCCGACGTAAAAGCCGTGTCGATCGACCAGTACTGGGCGCTCACGTGCGCCATGCGCTCACGTTCCCTGGCGACCACGAGGCGCATGGCCACCGACTGCACGCGGCCGGCGGACAGGGAGGGTCGGATTTTGCGCCACAGGAGGGGCGAGACCTCGTAGCCGTAGAGGCGGTCGAGGATGCGGCGGGTCTCCTGAGCGTCCACGAGGGCCGTGTCCAGGTCGCGCGTGTTCTCCAGGGCGCGCTGGATCGCTTCCTTCGTGATTTCGTGGAAGACCATGCGGCGAACGGGCACCTTCGGCTTGAGCACCTGGAGGAGGTGCCACGCGATGGCTTCACCCTCGCGGTCCTCATCGGTTGCGAGGAAGAGTTCGTCGGATTCCTTGAGGAGTTTCTTGAGCTCGGTGACCTTTTTCTTCTTGTCCGGGTTCACCACGTAGTAGGGTGTGAAGCCCTCGTCGACGTTGACGGCGAAGCGGCCGAATGGCCCCTTTTTCATGTCTTTGGGTAGTTCGGAGGGTTGCGGGAGGTCGCGGATGTGGCCGATGGAGGCGGTCACGTGGTAGTCGGGACCCAGGTATCCCTCGATGGTGGCTGCTTTCGCAGGAGACTCCACGATCACGAGCTTCGTCGCTGACATTGCCTGTCCCTTCCCGTCACTTCCCCAGTATTTGTAGCACCTCGTCGGCGAGCGCACGCGTCGAGGCATCTGGGATGGACCTTACCGCGTCCCACCCACATCTGGGTACCGGGGGCGCTTCCGCGCGTCTCACGCCGGTCGGGTTTGACATTGACGAGGCCGTGGCGGATTCTCGCGCGCGTGCGCGACCGGGCGGCGCGGCGGCGGGCGCGCGTTGCGATACCTATACATAGGGCGCGCCCCGGCCTCGTCTGGCTTCCTCGGTCAGCAAAATTACCCGGTTACTAGCGGATGCGGTTACGATCGGGTCCATGAGATTCCCAGATGAGGACGACTACAGGTACGCGGGTGGATTCAAACGCCTCTGGTACAAGATCATCTGCCCCTTCACCTTTGGGGCACGCCTGTGGATGGTGACAACGTCGATCCTGTGCGCGTTCGCCGTCATGCATTCAGCGAACGGCTCGTGGGGCTACCACGGCCGCGCCCAAGACACCGGATTCCTCTCCGGCAACTTCGTCAACGGCGTTCGAATCGCGTGGCAAATCGACGCGGCGGACGCGGGCCTGGACCGCATCGACGACTACATCGCGCGCGACGGACGCCTCTTCATCGTCGGCTACAAGGGAAGCCAGCGCGTCGCCATCGGCTACGACGCCTCCCACTCCGCCCCGCGCAAGCTGTGGCGCGTCGACGTCGACGACGAACCCGGCGTGCACTGGTGGGACGGAGACCTCCTCGTCGGCAACACACTGATCTCTCCAGCAGATGGGAAGGTCACAACTGGCTGGCCGTCGTCGGGTGATTCCCTGGCTGGGAACGCATATGCACGCCCCACCTCTACGGGATGGTCAAGCGCCCCGATCGGTCCGATCCGCCTCTACTGCCCCGATCTCTCCACCGGACAGTGTGAGGCCTGGGATAAGACCGCAACACACGTGTGGGACTTCGATGCTTCCTCGGATGCGTTCCCTGACATCGTCACCCCGGTGAACGGCTGGGTGCCGTTGGTGAGAACAGACAAGTCGAGGGACAAGAGTCTTTCACCCGTTGCGTTTGACCTGGCCGGATTCCTGAACCTGGAGACGGGCGAACGCACAGGGGTCGACGCCATTGAGGAGTCGTGCGGCCCGGCGAGAGAGGAGAATTACGACGGTACGACAACGTGTCGCCCACTAAATCCAAGCACATTTCGACTACCCATCATTCGCGGCAGGGATGGCTGGATCATCAGTGACGGGCTCAGGAGCGCTAGAGAGTCCTA
Organism: uncultured Actinomyces sp.; assembly: GCA_958349165.1. Lineage (GTDB taxonomy): Bacteria > Actinomycetota > Actinomycetes > Actinomycetales > Actinomycetaceae > Pauljensenia. The sequence goes on from CATWCG010000083.1 coordinate 3,576, forward strand.
CGTGGCCATCGTCGCCCCCGACGGCACAAACCCGCAGGTGAGCTCCCTGTCGTTCGAGGCAATGGAACGCATCGCTTTCCTCAACGTCCACGCGACGGACGATTCCGAACTGCCCACCACTGAGGACCTCCTCCACTACGGTGCCACAGGCGAGCACACGTGGGAGGCCTCGAGCGCGGTGGTCTACACGTCGCCAGGCTCTGGGATGGCCTCGGTCATCATCAACGACAACCAGGAGATCGTCACTGATCGTCAAGTTTTCGATCACGATATGGACGCGCACATAGTGGATGCTCGTGTATGGGCGCGCAGCATTACCTACAGCCGCGACGCGTCGGTGGCATTGATCCCCGACTCCACGCCGCTCCTCGTCGACTCGGCGATAGCACAACGCAACTGGAAAACACCCGGCAAGGACGGATACCAGCTCGAGGACGCTAGCGTCCCCGGGTGGCAAGCCCTACGGGTCTCGTCCAGCAGAGTCCTCTTCGACGACCTCGTCGTCGCCCGCATATCCCCCGAGACATCACCGTGGTACAAGCGCCTGCTTGGCCAAGCCCCCTCACCCGGCGGTCACATCGCCGGACTCACCCCCGCCCCCGGACCGATGAGGAGCCTTCGATGACTGTCTCGGATAATGCACGCAGCCCTCTCACCTCCATTCTTGCCTTTATCCGTGCAAGAAAACTGCTTGTCGCCACGCTCGCCTCGATCCTCGCGCTCGCCCTGTCATGGCTGGTCCATCTCCCGACCGGCTACTCCGGAAACGCGCATCCCTCACAGGCCATCTCCACCGATTTCTCCTCCGGGTTCTCCGTCGCCTGGGAGATGACGAGCAAGGACTTGGGGGTCACGGCACCGGTCGTCGCCAGCACGAGGGTCGGCGAGGTCCTCGTCGTGCTCGCCGCTGAGGAGAGCAAATCATCCAACTCACAAGAGCCAATCCCAGCGACACTCATCGGCATTGATCCCAGTGGATCCACTCCCACCGTTCTGTGGCACCACGAGTTAAAATCTCCGAGTCGCACGCTCTTCACCTGGGATGACTCGATCATCGCGGGCGGGGAGACAATTCGAGCATCCGACGGGGTCGTGACCGCCACCTGGGATTCTCCCCTGCCCTCCACTGTCGGATACGAGGAGGATCTCGGTTCCCCACGTGTTGTCTTGTCCCCGTCGCGCCCATCGTGGGGCGCCGTTGCAAGCTTCATTCCTATCACCTGGCCCGTCGTGGTCACCTGCACGCGTATCGGCGATTCACAGGAAGGCGATCGCAACGAGGAACCCTCGTGCACGGGGTGGCACAAGGACGGCACCCAAGCCTGGAACTACGCGCTCACAAGGAATGCCGATAGGCAGAGGGTTCAGCCAACCTTTATTACTACAACCAATAGCCATCTCGTCGTCGGGTACTACGACAACGATCATCCGTACCTCGATTCATTCCTCAGCCTTACCGACGGATCCGTCACGGATCTCGGCGTGGCCTTCTCTGGTCACCTCTCCATCGACAGCATCTACGCGACAAGCGAGATCTACGCGACAAGCGACGGCTGGCTCCTCAATGGGATGGATTATGCGCAGCTTGAAGACGGCGACATCGCCGTCTTGAACCCAGACGGCAGCCTCCGCGAGATGATGACGCTAACCACCAACTCACTATCGTGGAGGACATTCATCACCACCACGTGCGTGGATGCCGATGGGGATACCGTTCGCCCGACAACCGAACAGTCCCTCACAGCCCTACGTACGGGGCACGGCTGGACACCCATGTGCTACGGAGTTGAAAGTAACAGACCCGACAGCAGCATCTACGCCCTCAACGGCAGGAACTTCTTAGCCCCCGACGAGGACGGAATTCCCACTGACACGCACTACAAACAAGGATCATTCTTCTCGACCGATGGTTCGCTGATCCTCGGCATCCAGTCGATAGAGAGCGACAAGAAGAACTCCACCAAGGAAGAAGCTCCAGCCTTGTACTACTCCCGGTCAGGCGTCAAGATCGCCTCGCTCTCGCAGGTTGGAGCAAGGACCGCGCAGCCCTTCTACGATGATCTGCTCATCGCTACGCCCGTCCCAAAGCGCAACGTCTTCCTGCGGTACCTCGGCACCTACCCCCACTCGGACACGGTGCTTATGGGGATCACGCCGAAGCGGGCGGGCTGACCGCGGCTGATTCACGAGGCCGGGGCTGGGACACACAACCCAGCCCCGGCCTCGTCTGGTCTGCGACGCCGTCAAAATTACCCGGTTACTAGCGGATGCGGTTACGATCGGGTCCATGAGATTCCCAGACGAAGACGACTACGTCGAGGCCGGGGCCATCACCCGCCTCTGGTACCGGATCATCTGCCCCTTTACCCACGGCTCACGCCTGTGGATGGTGACAACATCGATCCTGTGCGCGCTCGCCGTCCTCCACTCAGCGAACGGCTCGTGGGGCTACCACGGCCGCGCCCAAGACACCGGATTCCTCTCCGGCAACTTCGTCAACGGCGTTCGAATCGCGTGGCAAATCGACGCGGCGGACGCGGGCCTGGACCGCATCGACGACTACATCGCGCGCGACGGACGCCTCTTCATCGTCGGCTACAAGGGAAGCCAGCGCGTCGCCATCGGCTACGACGCCTCCCACTCCGCCCCGCGCAAGCTGTGGCGCGTCGACGTCGACGACGAACCCGGCGTGCACTGGTGGGACGGAGACCTCCTCGTCGGCAACACACTGATCTCTCCAGCAGATGGGAAGGTCACAACTGGCTGGCCGTCGTCGTCGGAGCTTCATCTGGGACTCTCCCCTTACGAGCACGCCTCAACGGAAGGCTGGTCGACGGCCCCCATCGGGCCTGTCCGTTTCTATTGCCCCGATCCGGCCACCGGACTGTGCGAGGCCTGGGACAAGACCGCAACACACGTGTGGGATCTCGACACGTCAGGCTGGTCATTCCCCGACAACGTCGCTCCCGTGGACGGGTGGGTTCCGCTCTTGTACTCGGGTTATTCCACATACGATATGACCCCCGATTCAATCGGCAGAGGACTGGCCGGCTTCCTAAACCTCAACACCGGTGAGCACACCGGGCTCGAATCCGTCGCGGAAGCATGTGAGCCCGCGCTTGTGGAATACGAAGGAACGCTGCATTGCACGATGACAGAACCGAACTACAGACTGCCTCTCATCCGGGCCCGGGACGGCTGGGTAATCAGCAACGGGCAAATGAATGCTGCAGCCGTCGCCCCCGATGGTTCCAACGCCAGGGTGGTCACCCTGAGTGCCGAGGAACTTAACCGGCTCAGCTACCTGACCCTCTACCCGTCATCCGACCAAGCTTCCCTGCCTACCACCGAGGAGATTCTGCACTACGCGGCCACGGGTGAACGGACGTGGGAAGCTGATCTCGCGCTCGTGGATCGATACAACGATAATTTCGGGCCACTCCTCGTCGTCAACGGAACCCGCGAGCTAGACACAAAGATGGACATCACGAAAGCACGGGAGGACTCATCCGCGTGGTGGAGCAGGCCCGCGATGAGCCGGGATGCCTCCGTCGTACTCATGCCCCGCATTGTGAACGACTCCCCTGGATACACCAGCCGCGAGGATCGAAAGCCTCTACTCTTCGACACAGAGCATGCGGAGGATACTCAGTCAGCACCCTTCTACTCGCTCCGAGACGACGCTGTACCCGGCTGGGATGACCTCGGTGTTCGCTCGGCAACTCCACTCTACGACGACCTCATCGTCGCCCGCATATCTACTACAAGCTCACCGTGGTATGAGCGCATTCTTGCATTAGCTCCCTCTCCCGGCGACCGCATCGTCGGCCTGACCCCCGCCCCCGGACCGATGAGGAGTGTCCGATGACCACATCC
>CATWCG010000084.1:0-7374 GCA_958349165.1 uncultured Actinomyces sp.
ATATCCCCATGAGCTTCACGGAGGTAAGGCGCGAACCTAGCTGACCCAGCTAGGTCCAAAATCACATTTTGCTCTTCCACGTCTCAATGCTAACATTTAATTAATCGCGTCGGGCTTGGACCGGCGCAGTCTACCACGGGGACCCTGGCCACAACGGTCAGGGTCCCTTGGTATTCCAAGAGCATCCTGCATGTCAGCACCACAGACCGCCCTGCAGTGCCCCTCACAAGCAGGTGGCCGGGCCACACTCACGCGCGACCCGGCCACTGCCTCGCCAGACTGAGTTAATTCAGGCGACTTCCACCGTCACGAGGGGAACGATTCCACTCAACGTATCTCCCAGCGCGTCTTCGGCGCGATCAAGCTCGTAACGCATCTGCAGGTTCATCCAGAATCCTGGGGTGGTGCCGAAGTAGCGGGAGAGACGCATAGCAGTGTCGGCCGTGATTCCCCGCTTCCCGTGGACGATTTCATTGATACGACGGGGCGGAACGCCGATAGCGACGGCGAGCTTGTGCTGCGTAATTCCAAAGCCTTCGATGAAGTCTTCCATGAGGACTTCGCCCGGGTGAATCGGAGCAATTTTAGTGGTAGTCAACGATTTCAACCCCTTCTGGACCAGCGTCGCCCCACCTGAAGCAGATACGCCACTGATCGTTGATTCGGATACTGTACTGGCCCGCACGATTACCGCGCAGACGCTCGAGCCGGTTGCCCGGAGGAATCCGGAGATCCTCCAGACGGCACGCAGCGTCAATCTGACGCAACTTGCGCAGTACAACGCGCACGATGCGCGCATCGAGGGAAGGAACAGGCTCCCTCGCAGACAACCGCTCGGTCTCGCGATCCCCGAACGACTGGATCATGCCAACATGATATATCGGATCGCGTTATTAACGCAAACCGTTAACCTGCACTGCCCTCACACCCACTTTCCCGCCTGCCAGACGACCGGCAACAGCGAAGCCGGGCCACGCTCGCGCGACCCGGCCACGGCCTCGTCGCCACGGACACTCCCGTCACCTCGTATCACCATGTATCAAACCTTAGTGACGTATCCCATTAATGGAGGTCTCAGAGCTTTTTCAACCGACTGCACCCATCACCTTGCGCAAGAATGGTCCCGGGGAGCAATACAGGGCGACGGGCAGGGCACACCTGTCGCAGTGTCTGTGACGATACTTCACTAATCCGTTGCTTAGCCGCGCCTTACTACACGGCCCCCACCTTCGACTCAATGAAAGAGGCTCACATGAGCGACAACAACGAGAACGTTGACCAGGACAAGACCCCCGAGGGTCCCCTCCAGACCGACCACGGCACGACCACCATCGAGGAAAACGTCGTCGCTAAGATCGCCGGCATGGCCGCCCGCCAGGTGCCCGGCGTGTACGGCATGGGCAACGCCGTGCGCCGCGCCTTCAGCGCCGTGACCGACCGCATCCCCACCACCCAGACCAACGTCACCGGCGGCATCACCGTACACAAGGGCGAAACCCAGGCTGCCATTGATGTCACCGTCGTCGTCGAGTACGGCTATTCCATCATCAACGTCTGCAACGACATTCGCAGCAACATCATCGACCAGATCGAGGGCACCACCGGCTTGGAGGTCGTCGAGGTCAATATCGACGTCACCGACGTCCACCTGCCCGAGGAGGAAACAACCACCTCCGCCTCAACCGATCTGAAATAGGCGACGTCGACGCCTGGATCTGAGGAATTCTCATGAAGACAACGCACCTGGCCCTCCTCGTGGGCCTGTTCATGGGAGCCGTTCTCGCTTTCGGTTCCTTCGCTAACTTCGTCCTCGTCGCCCTGTGCGGTGTCGTCGGATGGGCAGTGGGCCTCTATCTGGAGGGCCGGGTCGATGTCCAACGTATCCTCGATTGGCGAAAGAGGTGACGAGCGTGGCCGCGTCTGACTCCGCAGTCACGCAGTCGATGCCGTCGCGCGAGAAGGATTCTTCTTTGATGCAGCGCGGCACCACGACTATCCCGGCCAATGTAGTCGCCCGAATCGCCGCTCAAGCCGCGTTTGAGTTCGCCGCCGTAGGCTCGAACGCAGGTGGAGTCCTCGGAATTGGTTCCCGCCGAAACTTCGGATCTCGCCCCGAGGCCACGTGCCAACTCTATGGGCAGCGCGCAATCCTCCATCTGGACCTCGGCCTCGTCTTCCCCACCCCCTTGTCCTCCACTCTCGAGGACCTGCGCGCACACGTGAGCGATCGCGTCGAGAAGCTGTGCGGGATGAACGTTGGCAAGGTAACCGTCGACATATCCTGGCTCAACCCGAGCAATCGCGTCAGGAAACCCCTGAGATGAGAACACCCGTACCGCCAATCGTTTATCGCCCGACCCGGAGCGCACCTGCCACCCTCTTAGCGTTGCTGCTCCTCACTGTCGGAGGCCTCGGCACGTGGCTGACCGCGTACCGCTTCCTCACAGGGGACTGGCCACAGCGCACCGTGACCATGCTTGACGAGGTTGGCGCGGCATCCCTCGGTTCCATCGCCGTGCTTGTCGCAGCCGGAATCGCCGCCGCCTTTGGTCTCTTCCTCCTGATCGCAGCGCTGTGGCCTGGCCGCCCCAAGCACGTCGCTTTTCTTCCCGACGATATCCCCGGGCAGACAGCACTTCACCGTTCTGACCTGGCAATCCTCGTGAAGAGGCACGTCGAACAGCTCGCCACGATTCGGTCCGCTTCCGCCACGGTGCGCAGGTCGCGAGTCGACGTGGTCGTCTTCAGTGACGCGGATGATTTAGACGCCGTGCGCGAAGCAGCGTCCAAGAGGACCAACGAGGCGCTGGAGGTTTTCAACCCCGAGGGCATCACCCGCAGCCGCGTCCGCGCCAAGCGCGTGAGCTGAAAGAGAGCCACTTATGCGTTCAGTTTCTGCCGCTCTTAACAGAGTTTTCCTGGCCTTCTTCGGCCTGATTATCGTCTGCGCGGCCGCCTGGTTCCTCGCGTCCGGCCTCGACGCCGGTCACTGGGTGCCCAGCATTGCCGCTTACCTGGCCACGACACAGGACGAAATCGGAGCATTCCTCTCACCGCACGCTCACTGGCTTCTACCGTTTGGCGTTCTGATGTCTATCATCACCTTCGTCATCGGTCTGTTCCTGCTTCTCATGCAGGTGCCGCGCAGGCCTGCGAATTCTTCGCTGAGGATCAGCGGCTCCGACGACACCCTGCTGGCTACTCTCTCCCCCGATGTTCTGTCGCGGGCACTCTCCGAGCGGGCACAGGGTGTTCCAGGGGTCGAACGATGCACCGTCTTCGCCACCGGTTCCCCGGGCAAGCTCTGGGTTCAGGCGGATGTGAGCGTAGCGCCGGACTGCGAGGTCGAGTGGACTGTCCCCGAACTACGCAAGCAGCTGAGCGAGGACGTGGCCACGTCTCTTGGGACACCTCCCAAGCAGCTCGATGTCCTCGTGCGGCTAGCACGCTCCGTGAGTTCGACATCAACATCGAAGGCCGTCACAGGCCAGCCATCGCCGGCAATCACAGGAACGGGAACAGACGCATGAGGCGTGGGGCAGGGCGGACGAAGCCTTGTCCCACGTTTATGTGTATCACGCGGCCACATTCACGAGGCCGGGGCTGAGTTCGACGGCGAAGAGATCCGCACAGTGCACCTGAGACACGAGTGGTCCTCGCAACAGCTGGCGGCAACCCCGAGCGTTGGAGGGGTCTGGCCACAACGGTCAGGGTCCCTTGGTATTCCAAGAGTATCCTGCACATCAGCACCGCAGACCGCCCTGCAGCGCTCCTCACAAGCAGGCGACCGGGCCACGCCCCCGCGCGACCCGGCCACTGCCTCGTTCAGGAATGATTAAACATTAAACCTGAACTCCACGACGTCACCGTCGTGCATGACGTAGTCCTTGCCTTCCATGCGGACCTTGCCGGCGGCCTTCGCGGCGGCCATGGAGCCGGCCTCGACCAGGTCGTCGTAGGAGACGACCTCGGCCTTGATGAAGCCCTTCTCGAAGTCCGTGTGGATGACGCCGGCGGCCTTGGGGGCGGTGTCGCCCTTGTGGATCGTCCAGGCGCGCGCCTCCTTCTCGCCTGCGGTCAGGTAGGTCTGCAGGCCGAGGGTGTCGAAGCCGACGCGCGCCAGCTTGTCCAGGCCGGACTCGTCCTGGCCGGATTCGGCGAGCATCTCGCGGGCGTCCTCGTCGTCCAGTTCGACCAGCTCGGCCTCGAACTGGGCGTCCAGGAAGATGGCCTCGGCGGGGGCGACGAGGGAGCGCAGCTCGTCCTTCATCTCCTCGTTGTCCATCTCCGCGGCATCCATGTTGAACACGAAAATGAAGGGCTTGGAGGTCATGAGCTGGAAGGAACGCAGCGCGTCCTGGTCCAGCTTGGCGCCCTCGGGGCCAGACAACAGCTCGCCGCGCTCCAGCAGCTCGAGCGCCTGGCGCGCGGTCTCAAGGACGATCGGCTCGGTCTTCTTGCCGCGCACCTCCTTCTCAAGGCGCGGAATCTGCTTCTCGATCGTCTGCATGTCAGCGAGGATCAGCTCCGTCTTGATGGTCTCAATGTCCGAGGCCGGGTCCACCTTGCCGTCCACATGCACGACGTCAGGGTCGGAGAAAGCGCGCGTCACCTGGCAGATCGCGTCGGCCTCGCGAATGTTGGCGAGGAACTGGTTGCCCAGGCCCTCACCCTCGGAGGCGCCGCGCACAATACCCGCGATGTCCACGAAGGACACGGTGGCAGGCAGGATGCGCTGGGAGCCGAAGATCTCCGCGAGCTTGTTCAGGCGCGGGTCGGGCAGGGGCACGACGCCGACGTTCGGCTCGATGGTCGCGAACGGGTAATTCGCGGCGAGCACGGTCGCGCGGGTCAGGGCGTTGAACAGGGTGGACTTGCCGACGTTGGGCAGTCCGGCGATACCGATAGTAAGAGACACGCCCCCATCCTATCCGAGCGGGCCCGGCGACGTTGCCCTACTTCGTGTGGTTTGGCCCGGCGACGCGCGGCGCGTGGGGGCGCGCGGGCGCCATTCCGGCGTTCTTCAGGTCGGCGCGCAGGTCGCGCGGCAGTGCGAAGGTCGTCGATTCGGTTTCGGTGCGGGCCACCTCGACGGTGGGGAATCCGCGCGCCTGCAACCATTCGATGACGTCGCGCACCAGGATCTCGGGCACGGACGCCCCCGAGGTGAGACCCACCGTGCGGGCGCCCTCAAACCAGGCCTCCTGCAGTTCGTCGGCCTTGTCGACGCGATACGCGGAGCCCGCCCCGGCCTCGAGCGCGACCTCGACGAGGCGCACCGAGTTCGACGAGTTCGCCGATCCGACGACCACCATGACGTCCACCTGCGGCGCAATATGCTTGACCGCGCCCTGGCGGTTCTGGGTGGCGTAGCAAATATCATCCGACGGCGGGTCGATGAGCTGCGGGAAACGCTGACGCAGGCGGTCCACGGTCTCGCGGGTCTCGTCGACGGAGAGCGTGGTCTGGGAGATCCACACGACGCGCGAGGGGTCGCGCACGACGACGCCCTCGACCTCGTCGGGGGTGCCGACGACCTGAATATGATCCGGCGCCTCGCCGAACGTGCCCTCGACCTCCTCGTGGCCCTGATGCCCCACCAGGATGATGTCGTAGTCCTCCTTCGCGAAACGCACGGCCTCGCGGTGCACCTTGGTCACGAGCGGGCAGGTCGCGTCGATCGTGGCGAGGTGGCGGGTGGCGGCGGCCTCGTGAACGGCCGGGGAGACGCCGTGCGCGGAGAAGACGACGCGCGCCCCCTCGGGCACCTCGTCGGTCTCCTGGACGAAGATCGCGCCGCGCTTGGTCAGCGACTCGACGACGAACTTGTTGTGCACGATCTCCTTGCGCACGTACACGGGCGCGCCGTACAGCTCCAGGGCCTTTTCGACGACGTCGACGGCGCGGTCCACGCCGGCGCAATATCCGCGGGGGGCCGCCAGGAGGATGCGGCCGCTCCCCTCCCCGTGGGACGCGGGCAGGGGGGAATCGGCGCTGGCACGCAGGTCGACGTTTTCGCTCATGCACCCACACTAGCGCCCGGGGAGGCGGGGGTGCGCGCGCTCGTGGCAATCCCACACGCCCCTCATCGACGAGGCCGGGGCCCCTCCCGCTCTCGCGCGCAGGGTGAGAGACTGGCCCGGGTGCCCCCTCGCACTCACCCACCCCGGGCGCGGGGCCGTCCACAGGCGCACGCTGCGGCAGCGCGGCCCGGACGCTCCTGTGGCATGCTGAGTGGCGTGACATCGCCTCATCGTCTCGCCGCGCCGCCTCCCGGCGGCTCGCCCCAGCCTCGTCCGCCCGCCGCGAAGGCGGCCGACACGACGCGCGATAATCCGTGGCCGCTGCGCCGACTGACGGAGAACATCAAGGTGTACGTGGACCGCATGAGCCCCCTGTGGGTGGAGGGCCAGGTCGTCGAATACAAGGTGCGCCCGGGCGCGAAAATGCACTTTTTGACGCTGCGCGACCTCCAGACCGACACGTCGATGACGGTGACCGCGTGGGCGGGCGTCATGGACTCCACGCCGCTGACCGAGGGCGCGCGCGTGGTCACGCGCGTGAAACCCGTGTTCTGGGAGCGCTCGGGGCGCCTCAACCTGCAGGCCGCAGAGATACACCTGCAGGGCGTGGGCGACCTGCTGGCCCAGATCGAGGCGCTGCGCGCCCGCCTGGCCGCCGAAGGCCTGTTTGCGGAGAGGCGCAAGAAGCCCCTTCCGTTCCTGCCGCGCACGATCGGCCTGATCTGTGGGCGGGGCGCCAAGGCGGAGGACGACGTCGTCGTCAACGCGTCCGAACGGTGGCCCGCCGCGCGCTTCGAGATCCGCGAGGTCGCCGTGCAGGGCGACCACTGCGTGCCCGAGGTGGGCCGCGCACTCCTCGAGCTGGACGCCATGGATGGCGTGGACGTCATCGTCATCGCGCGCGGCGGCGGCGCCGTCGAAGACCTCCTCCCCTTCTCCGACGAGCGCCTCGTGCGCGCCGTCGCGGACGCCCGCACCCCCATCGTCTCCGCGATCGGCCACGAGGGCGACTCTCCCCTGCTGGACCTCGTCGCCGACTACCGGGCCTCCACCCCCACGGACGCGGCCCGCCGCATCGTGCCCGACCGCGCCCGCGAGCGCGACGCTCTCTCCCAGGCCCTCACCCGCATGCGCGGGGCGCTGGGGGCGCGCCTGGCGACGGAGCGCTCGAACCTGACGCTCATCGCGTCGCGCCCGGTCCTCCGGGGCCCAGAGGCGATCGTCGAGGGGCACCGAACGGCCCTCACGCAGCGCATCACGGCGATGCGCTCGGCGATCGAACGCCGCCTCGCATCCGAACGCCAGCGGCTGACGCGCTCGCGCGCGACGCTGACCGCCCTGTCCCCACAGG
>CATWCG010000085.1:0-7364 GCA_958349165.1 uncultured Actinomyces sp.
GGCCGAGCACGAAGTTCGGCTTAGCGCGGTACACCTCGAGGATGCGGTCCGCTGCCAGGGATGCGATCTGATCTTCGTCGTTGAAAATTCCAATTCTCATGTGGTTAACCTTACACCCACTGATCTGATTTGTCAGACGAATCAACAATAATTGTCGAAATATTTGTGATCTGCATTATCCGCGCAGCGCCGAGACGATCCGCTCGACCTCTGCCCGGTCGGTGCCGGAGGCCCCCGGTGCGCGCATGTGGACTTCCGAAGCACCCGAGGCCGCCACAACCTCGGAGACGTTGTGGGCGCGCAGGCCGCCCGAGACGAGGATGATGATGTCCTCTCCCCCGCGCTCCACGAGCCGAGCGAGCGCGCCCGGCTGGGCAACCGCCGGATCGCCACCCGTCGTCAGCACGCGGTCATACCCCAGCTCCATGAGGACGTCCAGCCCCCGATCTTGGTCGCGCACCTGATCAAAGGCCCGGTGGAAGGTCAGGGGCGCTTCCTCGGCCACGTCGCGCAGGCGCGCGGCTGCATCCACGTTGATGGTGCCGTCCGCGTTCAAGACACCGACGACGAAGCCGAGGCGAACCGGCGCCCCGCGCCCAATCGCCGACAGGGTGACGATGTCGGACGCGATGCGGCTCACCTCCTCGCGCGAATGCACGAAGTTGCCCGGGCGCGGACGCACGAGCACCTGGACCCCACCCCCAGGGGCGACCTCAAGGGCAGAGGCGACCTCGTCGAAGGCGGGAGTCAGGCCCCCGCACGACAGGTCGGTGCAGATCTCGATGCGATCCGCTCCCCCGTCGCGCGCACGGCGCACCCCGACGGCATCTTCGACGCAAATCTCCACGATGGTCACGGCTGCCACCTTTCATAGCAGGACGATCCGCCCACTCGGGCGGCCAGGATCGCGGCACCCCAGCGTCCGCCAGCACCCCCGAGGGAGGCGCGGACGATCTCGGGAGCGTCGCGGAATGTCAGCATTGACGCGAACTGGGCGCGCAGCGGCGCGAGCAGGTTCTCCCCCGCGTGCGACAGCCCGCCGCCGATGATGATGCGCTCGACGTCGACGGTGAGCGTCATGTGGGTGAGGGACAGGGCGAGGGCGCGCACGGCGGTCTCCCACACCTCGGTCGCCACCGGATCGGTGCCGACCGCCTTCTCGATGGCTTTAGCGCCGATGTCCTCGCCGGTGGCCTGCTCGTAGCGCCGCGCGATGCCCTTCGCAGAGGCGTAGACCTCCAGGCAGCCCCGCGAGCCGCAGCGGCAGGACTCGCCCCCGGGGAAGACGGGCGCGTGCCCGACCTCGCCGGCGCTGAAGGTCGCGCCGTTCCACAGGCTTCCCCCGAGCATGAGGGCCACGGAAATCCCCGTGCCGATGGGCATCATCAGGAAGGACGAGGCTCCGCGGCCCGCACCCAGGAGCCCCTCGGCCAGGCCGGCAGCGCGCCCGTCATGCATGAGGGCGGCGGGTACGCCGGTGGCCTCCTCGACCGCGCGGGCTAGCTGGACGCCGCGCAGCTCCAGGTTCGCCGCGTACACGACGGTCCCGCTCTCCTCATCGACGAGGCCGGGGCAGATGAGGCCACAACCCACCAGTCCCGGATACTCGCCCGCCAGGCGCGCCCCGATGCCGCCGACCTGGGCGGCCACCTGCTCGCGGTCCGTGGGCGCGTTGCCCTGCGTGAGGATTGCTCCGGCCTCGTCGACGATCATCCACTTGATGGAGGTACCGCCGATGTCGATGCCCGCGAATACCGGGCCGGGCGAGTCCTTGACGGCGCTCATGGGACGACGACCTGTGCGCTCAGATCGGGCTCGTCCATCTCCGGATCGAAGGGGAACATCGGGCGATCGATCTTGTGGTGGCCCAGGCGGATCAGGTCCTGGTCGACGCCGCCGGGGGTCAGCGCCATGAGCCAGCCCTTCTGAGTCTCGTACAGGTCAGGCTCGAGGTAGCCGATCTTGACGACGACCACGTCGGCGGTCGTGATGTCGACGCCGAGCAGCTCGAACTGGCTAAACATCGTGTACTGGTTGCGGTTCGTCGTGATGATGAAGCGCAGGCCTCCGGTGCGCAGCAGCGCAGTGTGGCCGCCCATCGGGTCGTCGGCGAGGGCCTCGACCGTGGCGCGGACTGACAGCGGGCCAGGATCGCGCGTGTCGATGTGTCCGCCGACCTCGAGGTCCACCTCGGCGCCGACGCCGGCCTCCCACGCGACTGCGGCCGCGACCGGGTCGATGATCGAGGCGTAGACGACGTCGAGCGTGGCCTCCTGAACGGGCTTCCACTTCAGCAGGGCCGCGAGCGCGACGGTCACGTCGTCGGCACCACCCGCGCCCGGGTTGTCGCCGGAGTCGGAGATGAAGAAGGGCTTGGGGCCCTCCTCGGCGGCGGCCAGGCACTCCTCCATGGAGGCGACGGGGGCGACGAATTCGAAGCGGTCGTGCACGTCCCAGAAGTATTGGCCGATGCGCTCAGCCTGTTCCTTGACCAGGTCCGCGTCGTCACCGGTGACGACGACGGCACCCTTGCAGCGAGGCTGGTCTGCCCAGGCGAAGCCGATCCAGATGGCGGCGTCGAGGATGCCGTCCATCTCCTCGATGGGGTCGATCATCTTGTAGAGGGACTTGGCGGGCTCGATGCGGGTCGAGGTCTTTTCGCCGGGCAACAGGACGGGGACGTGGACGAGCGCCTTGACGGGCTTTGGCTGCCCGTTGAGGAGACGCATGCCCAGGTTGTAGGCGGCGCGTCGGCGCGATTCGAGGGCATCCTCGTGGGGTGCCAGGCGATAGCAGGTGAGGATGTCGCAGCCGTCGAAGAGGTCCTGGGAGACGTTGCCGTGCAGGTCCATGGAGGCGCTCACCATGGGCTCCGGGCCGATGACGGCGCGGATGGCGTTAATGAGGTCGCCTTCGGCGTCGTCCATGCCCTGGACGCTCATGGCGCCGTGGATGTCGAAGAAGAGGCCGTCGAGGGGGCCGGCGGCCGCGAGGCCCTCGAGAATCTCGGCTTTCCAGGCGTCGTAGGCGCCGCGCTCGACGACGCCGCCGGGCAGGGCGCGCGAGTGCAGGACGGGGATCCATTCGATCTGGGTGGCCCAGTCCTCATCGAGCCAGTAGAAGCGGTCCATAAGCTTCTGGCCGCGCGTGACGATGAAGTCATCGGCGGTGGAGATATAGGGGGTGAAGGTCGATGATTCGATGTGGATGCCGGCGACCGCGATGCGGGGCTTGGTCATGAGTGATTCTCCTTTGAGATCTTTTGTGGCGTGAGTGTCGACAGGCCCCAGAGCGCGGCGTCACGTCCGGAGCGGGAGGATTCGATCACGAGGTCTTCCATGATGGATGGCAGACAGGACTGGTGGAGCGCGGCTCGCACGCCCGCGGTGAAGGCGTCGACGGCGGACAGGGCTCCGCCGAGGATGACGCCCTGGGGGGCCAGGAAGGACACGAGGTGGGCGAGACTGAGGCCCAGGAGGGTGCCCGCCTGGCGAATGGCAGTGGCCACGGCGGGAACGCCGTCGCGGGCTGCGGCCAGGAGTTGGGCGTTGTTCTCGTAGACGAGGCCCGTGGCGGCCAGGTCGGCCCGGATGGAGTCGGCGGACGCGATCGTTTCCAGGCATCCGACGTTGCCGCACTTGCAGGGCCGCCCGCTCGCCGCGTCGACGGGGATGTGCGAGATGTCCCCGGCCAGGCCTCCTTGGCCGACGAGGGGGACGCCGTCGACGAGGTAGGCGCCTCCGATCGCGGAGCCGGCCTTGACGTAGATGAGGGTGTCGATGGGGGTGACCCCTTCGAGTCGGCGCCGGTAGACGGACTCGCCGACGGCTCCGGCCCTGGCGTCGTTGTCGATGATGGCGGGCAGTCCGCAGTGGCGGGCCACCTCCTCGGCGACGTTGATGCCGTCCCATCCGGGCATGCGGGCAGGGCGAATGACGCGCGTGTGCTCGGCGTCGACGGGGCCGGGGACTGCCAGGGCGAGGCCACCAACGCGCACGCCGGCCGCCTTCTCCTGGCGCGAGACTTCCTCCATGACGGCGGTAAGGACCGCTTCGGGTCCGCTCGCGATGTCGACGAGAAAGCTGGTGGCGCGCGCCACGCCCTGGGTCGGGTCGGTGAGGGCGACGAGGCCGTGGTGGGCTCCGAGCTCGACGAGGGCGAGGGCGCCAACCCCGTCGGAGGTGACGAGGCGGCGGGCCCTGCGCCCGCCCGTGGACACCGATTCGTCCGTCTCTGAGATAACGCCCGCTTCGACGAGGCGCGAGACGGCGGCGGAGACCGTCGAGGCGGCGAGTCCGGTTTGTTTGACAATCGCGGGTCTGGTGTCCGCTTGGCCGGAACCGATCAGCGTCAACACGGTCTCATCGACATCATGAGCCGCCATGACACCTCCCTTGATAGATTCTTAGTAACTGCAATGTTACACGGTGCTCAACGTTGAGGACAGGACTAATTATGCCTCATTGACGAAAGTTTGCTACTTCTTTCGTCGAAATCCATCGTTATTTTTTCGTAACATTCTCAATTTTGCCAAAAGCGGCAACATCGGCGGCGAAAGTGTCATATGATGAAGGTCATCTGGTGGGACTACGTTCCGTCAGAGTCCCCGATCAACGTTGATTTGGAGCAGTCATGAACCTCAGATTAAAGCGGTGGATCACCGCCGGCGCGGCTCTCGCCATGGTAGCCACCATGGGCCTGTCCGCATGCAGCACCAACCGTGCGCTCACCTCGGAGACCGGAAAGAACGAGGTCACCATGGCCTCGCGTACTCCCAACTGGATCTTCCCGATCTCCGCCAAGGGCTACACGCAGGGTGAGAACGGCCAGTTCATCCAAGCGATGTACCGTCCGCTCTTCGCCTACAAGTCCTCCTCCGATACCCCCTACAAGATCAACCTCGACAAGTCCCTGGGCCTGGTCCCCGAGGTCTCCGAGGACGGCAAGACCTACACCATCACACTGCGCGACGACGCGAAGTGGTCCGACGGCACGCCCGTCTCCACGCGCGACATCGAGTTCTGGTGGAACCTGGTCACCAACAACAAGGACCAGTGGGCCTCCTACAAGGAAGGCTTCTTCCCCGACGGTGCCTCCCTCGACATTAAGGACGAGCACACCTTCTCCATCACGACCACCGACGCCTTCAACCCGTCCTGGTTCATTGACAACCAGATCAACAAGGTTGCGCTGCTCCCCCAGCACGCCTGGGACAAGACCAGCGCCGACGAGGCCGTGTCCGACCTGGACCGCACCCCCGAAGGCGCTCAGAAGGTCTTCGCATACCTCCAGGGCGAAGCCAAGAACCTGTCCACCTACGCCACCAACCCCCTGTGGCAGACGGTGAACGGCCCCTGGAAGCTCTCCTCCTTCACCCCCGACCAGGGCCTCGAACTGGTCCCCAACGAGAACTACTGGGGCAAGGACAAGCCGCAGATCGACAAGCTGATCTACAAGGCCTTCACCGGTGACGACGCCGAGTTCAACTCCGTGCGCTCGGGCGCCATCGACTTCGGCTATATCCCCGCAGCCCAGTACAACCAGCGCAGCGCCGTCGAGAGCAAGGGCTACAACGTCTACCTGTGGGCCGGCAACACCATCACCTACCTGGCCCTGAACTTCGCACCCCAGGCCCCCGGCTCGAAGTACATCAACCAGAAGTACATCCGTCAGGCCATGCAGGAGCTCATCGACCAGCCGACCCTGTCGGAAAAGATCTGGTCCGGCACCGCTTCCCCGACCTGTGGCCCCGTCCCCATGGCCGCTGACAAGGTTGGCACCACCGAAGGCTGCGTCTACAAGTTCGATCCGGACGCCGCCAAGAAGCTCCTCGAGGACCACGGCTGGAAGGTCGTCCCCGACGGCTCCACCACCTGCGAGAACCCCGGCACCGGCGAGGGCCAGTGCGGCGAGGGCATCGAGGCCGGCGACGCCCTGAGCTTCAAGCTCATCTCCCAGTCGGGCTTCGTCTCCACGCACCAGATGTTCGAAGAGATCATCTCCCAGTTCGGCAAGCTCGGCATCAAGATCGACATGAACGAGGTGCCCGACTCGGTCGGCGCGTCGCAGGCATGTGACGACGAGACCCCCTGCACGTGGGACCTGTCCTTCTTCGGTTCCCAGACCTCGTGGGGCTTCCCGATCTACGCCTCCGGTGAGCGTCTCTTCGCCACCAACGCGCCGGTCAACCTCGGTCAGTACTCCAACCCCGAGGCCGACAGGCTCATCGAGGAGTCGACGCGCTCGACCGCACCCGACGCCCTCGAGGCGTACAACGACTTCCTCGCGGAGGACCTCCCCGTCCTGTGGATGCCCAACCCGTACTACCAGATCACCGCTGTGAAGAACACGATTGACCTGGGAGAACTCGACGCCACGGGTGACACCTGGCCCGAGGACTGGGCGTGGAAGACCGACGGGACTAAGTAAGCGCTCGTCCCACCGCCTCACGGGGCAGGCGCCCGCACCCGCTCTCGCGCGGGCGCCTGCCCCCAACTTGTGGAGTTCGCAATGATTCAATTCATTCTCAAACGTCTCGGCCAGGCAGTCGTCGTCGTCTTCCTGGTCACCATCATCACCTTCATCCTGCTCCAGTCCCAGCCGGGCGGCGCCGCCCGAGCCGCACTGGGCAAGGACGCCACGAAAGAACAGCTCGCGGCCTTCGACCACGAAAACGGTTACGACAAGCCCATCCTCGAGCAATACAAAATCTACGTCACCAAAATTGCGCACGGCGATTTCGGCTACTCCTACCAGCACAACCAGTCCGTCAACGACCTGCTGGCCGCCCGCCTGCCGCGCACCATCTTCCTCTCCCTGCTCTCCACCATCCTGGCCCTCATCATCGCGGTTCCCCTGGGCGTGTGGCAGGCGGTGAAGAGAAACAAGGCCCCCGACTACATCGTGACGATCGCGTGTCTGCTGGCCTACTCAACGCCCATCTTCTTCGCGGGCCTCCTCCTGATCGTCCTCTTCTCCCAGGTGTGGCCCATCCTGCCCAACGATGCCCCACAGGGAGAGAGCCTCTCCGTCATGTGGGAGCAGTGGGATCACCTCATCCTGCCGGTGTGCGCCCTCTCGGTCGGCACAATCGCCGCCTACGCGCGCTACGTGCGCTCCTCGATGGTGGATAACCTCAACGAGCAGTACGTGCGCACGGCGCGCGCCAAGGGCCTGTCGGAGTTCCGCGTCGTCTTCGTGCACACGCTGCGCAACGCCATGTTCCCCGTCATCACCATGATCGGCCTGTACATTCCCGCGATGTTCTGTGGCGCCCTCGTCATCGAGACGCTCTTCAACTTCAACGGCATGGGCTACCTGTACTACCAGGCCACCGGCAGGCGAGACTACCCGATCCTCCTGGG
>CATWCG010000086.1:0-7338 GCA_958349165.1 uncultured Actinomyces sp.
TGGGGGGGGGGGTGGGGGTGGGGGTCTGCGGGGGGGGGGGGGGCGCGCCGGCGCCCCCCCCGCCCGGGTTGCTGGAAAGCTCAGAGCCTGACGGCGTAAGGCATGATGGATCCCCAGCTGTACACGCCGGTGATGCGCACGGGTACGCCGAAGGTGGGGGCCTCGATCATCTGGCCGCCGCCCAGGTAGATGGCGACGTGGTAGATGCCGGACTGTGTGCCGTTGGAGGACCAGAAGATCAGGTCGCCGGCTTCCATGGAACCGATCGGCACGTGCGTCCCGTAGCCGTATTGGGCGCGCGAGAGGTGAGGCAGATCCACGCCCGCGCTGCCCCACGCGAGCATGGTCAGGCCGGAGCAGTCGACGCCGCCGTAGGACTCGCCGCCCCACACGTAGGGCACGCCGAGGTAGCTCTGCGCGGTTGCGATGGCGGTGGAGGCTCCACCGTAGGAGTAGGAGGGTTCCTCGTAGGAGTAGCTGGGCTCCTCGTAGGAGTAGCTGGGTTCCTCGTTGGAGGAGGAGGGTGCGACGTAGTCGTCGTCATCGTCGTTATCCCACGACGAGCCGCTGTCGGAAGAGGAGGGCGCGGGGGCCTGAGCGGCGGCCTGCGCGGCGGCGGCGTCGGCCTGGCGCTGCGCTTCGGCGGCGGCGTCGGCCTGACGCTGCGCTTCGAGCGCGGCGGCGGCCTGTTCGGCGGCGACGCGGGCGGCCTCTTGGCGTTCGGCCTCGAGGGCGGCCTCGCGCTGGTTGATGAGGTCGACCGTGGTGTTCTGCTTGGTGGCGAGCTCCTGCACGTAGGAGTCGCGCTGGGCCGCGACGATGGAGGCGCGGTTCTGCGCGTCGGAGGCCGCCTTGTTGGCGGCGTCGGTGCGCGCCTGGACCTCGTCGGTGGCGGCCTGCTGGCTGTCGCGCGCGGCGTTTGCCGCGTCGCGGGTGACCTTGGCGACCTGCTCGAGGGCTGCGACGTTCTGCATCTTCGCCTCGGCGGAGGAGGAGAAGGAGTTGATGCCGGCCTGCTTGGTTTCGACGCTGCGCAGCCCGTCCGAGTCGAGGTAGGGGGCGAGCGAGTCGAGCGTGCCGCCGCCGCCTCGGTAGGCGGTCTGGGCGACGGAGGCGATCTGCTGCTTGCCCTCCTGGAAGGCGGCTTCGGCGGCGTCGGCGTCGGACGAGGCCTTGTCCGCGGTCTTGGTCGCCTCATCCAGGGCGAGCTTGGCCTCGTTGAGGTCTTCGCCGGCCATCTGCGCGTTCTGCGTGGCCGTGGCGGCGCTCGCGTTGACTTCCGCCAGCTTGACCTCGATTTCGGCGACGCTCATTTTTGCGGCTTCTTCGGCGGCCTGGGCGGCAGCGATCTCCTCTTCGGAGGGAGCCGCTTGCGCCATCTGGGGCAGGACCAGCAGGGCGCTGGCGGCGAGTGCCGTCAGGCCCAGGCGGATGGTTCCGCGTCGTCTCATCGTCGTCTCATTCCGTTGCGTGAACAGGTGCGCCCGCGGGCGCGTACTGG
Source organism: uncultured Actinomyces sp. (assembly GCA_958349165.1). Lineage (GTDB taxonomy): Bacteria > Actinomycetota > Actinomycetes > Actinomycetales > Actinomycetaceae > Pauljensenia. The sequence continues at coordinate 1,502 of CATWCG010000086.1, forward strand.
GAAAAAGCCTATCCACTTTCGTCACGCTTGGCAACAAACGCACCACAAAACCCAACTTTCACACATACAACAATCGCAACATTAGTAACATCAACACCATGATTACTGCACAATTACCGGCCTCACCACCCCACTTTCAACCATCACTATGAGTCTGCTCACACATGCTGGCTCCTCGCCCCGGCTGTTACACAAGTCCACCATCCGGGACCATCGCGCCCCGGCCTCGTCCATGACAAAGAATGGAGACATGAACCGTCGAATGTGCCGCTGACTGCGCGTCAGCACCAGCGACTGCCGCGCAGTCCCCCGACAGCGGGACGCGCCCCGACGCATGTTCTTGTCACCGCATCCGCGGCCCGCCAGAGGGGAACCAGAGACGACACACCCCCAACCCAAGGAGCCGCCACATGACCGCCAACGACTGGTCCTTCGAAACCAAGCAGATTCACGCCGGATACAACCTCGACCCCGCCACCGGAGCGACCGCCCTGCCCATCTACCAGACCTCCTCCTACGCCTTCGAGGACACCGCGCAGGCAGCGAGCCGATTCGCCCTCCAGGAACTGGGCCCCATCTACACGCGCCTGACCAACCCGACGACTGACGGCGTCGCCGCCCGCATCGCCGCCCTCGAGGGCGGCGTCGGCGGCCTCCTCGTCTCCTCCGGCCAATCCGCGACCGCCCTGTCGATCCTCGCCCTGGCGGTCGCCGGCAACAACGTCGTCGCCTCCCCTTCCCTGTACGGCGGCAGCGTCACCCTGCTGAAGAACACGCTGGGCCGGCTGGGCATCGAGGCGCGCTTCGTCCCCGACCCGCTCGACCCCGAGGCCTGGCGCGCGCTCGCCGACGACAAGACGGTCGCCTTCTACGGCGAGACGATCCCCAACCCGCAGGGCGACATCCTCGACATCGAGCCGATCGCGAAGGTCGCCCACGAGGTCGGCGTGCCCCTCATCGTCGACAACACGGTCGCCACCCCCTACCTGGTGCGCCCGATCGAGTGGGGCGCCGACATCGTCGTCCACTCGGCCACCAAGTACCTGGGCGGCCACGGCACCTCGATCGCGGGCGCGATCGTCGACTCGGGCAACTTCGACTTTGCCTCCCAGCCCGAGCGTTTCCCCCTCTACAACACGCCGGACGAGTCCTACCACGGCCTCGTCTACGCCCGCGACCTGGGCGTGGGCGGCGCGCTGGGCGCGAACCTGGCGTTCCTGCTGCGCATCCAGACGCTCATCAACCGCGACCTGGGCGCCGTCACCTCCCCCTTCAACGCGTTCCTCATCTCGCAGGGCATCGAGACCCTGTCCCTGCGCATCGAGCGCCACGTCTCTAACGCGCTCGCCGTCGCCCGCTTCCTGGAGGCACACCCGGACGTCGAGTCCGTCAACTACGCGGGCCTGGAGTCCTCCCCCTACTACGAGCTGGGCAAGAAGTACGCGCCGCTGGGCACGGGCGGCCTGCTCTCCTTCGTCATCAAGGGCGGGTACGAGGCCGGCCGGGCCTTCGCGGACGGCGTGCAGCTCCTGCCCGTGGTCGCCAACATCGGCGACGCCAAGTCCCTGGTCATCCACCCGGCCTCGACGACGCACTCGCAGCTGACCGAGGAGGAGCTGGCCAAGGCCGGCGTGGCGCCCGGCACGGTGCGCCTGTCGATTGGCCTGGAGAACATCAAGGACATCCTGGCCGACCTGCAGCTCGGCTTCGACGCGGCCCGCGCGGCCACCGCCTGACCACCCGCCGTCGGCGGCCTCGGCGAGATACACACTCTCCTCATGCGTCGAGGCCGCCGCGCCCCTCCCGCTCTCACGTCACCGTTCACGCGAAAGAAGGACATCATGAGCCGCCACAACCTGCCCCCAGCCCCCACCTCCGGTGCTTGGCGCGAGGGCGACCCGGTCGCCTTCCGGAAGTTCGCGAACCTGGGTGCCCAGCGCCTGGAGAACGGGGAGATCCTGCCCTCCGTGACGCTCGCCTACGAGACGTGGGGAGAACTGGACGAGGCTGGCTCCAACGCGGTCCTGATCCTGCACGCGCTGACCGGCGACGCCCACGTGTACGGCGAGACGGCGCCCGGCCAGCCGACCCCCGGCTGGTGGGAACAGATCGTGGGGCCGGGACGCATCATCGACACCGAGCGTTACTTCGTGGTGGCCGCGAACGTGCTGGGCGGCTGTCAGGGGTCGACCGGACCGGCCTCGCTCGCGCCGGACGGGGCGCCCTGGGGCTCGCGCTTCCCCGTCGTCTCCACGCGCGATCAGGTCCGCGCCGAGGCCCTCCTGGCCGACCTCCTCGGCGTTCACACGTGGGACATCGTCATCGGCGCCTCCCTGGGCGGCCAGCGCGCGATCGAGTGGGCGGTCACCTACCCCGAGCGCGTGCGCCGCCTCGTCGTCGTTGCCTCCGGCGCGCAGACGACCGCCGACCAGGCCGCGTGGACGCACACGCAGATCCGCGCCATCGAGCTGGATCCCGCGTGGCGCGGCGGCGACTACTACGCGGGCCCCGGCCCCTGTGCCGGCCTGGCGCTGGCCCGCCAGATCGCGCACACCACCTACCGCTCCCCCTCCGAGCTCGACGAGCGCTTCGGCCGCATCCCCCAAAACGACGAGGACCCCCTGCACGGCGGCCGCCTGGCGGTGGAGTCCTACCTGGACTACCACGGCGAGAAGATCGTGCGCCGCTTCGACGCCGGCTCCTACGTGACGCTGTGCCGCACGATGCTCTCCCACGACGTGGGCCGCGACCGCGGCGGCGTCGCTCAGGCCCTCAAGGCCGTCACCGCCCGCACCCTCGTCGTCGCCGTCGACTCCGACCGGCTTTTCTTCCCCGAGCAGGTCTGGCAGATGGCCTCCGGCATTCCTGGCGCGTTCTATCGCGAGATCCACTCCGACCACGGGCACGACGGTTTCCTCATCGAACACGACCAGCTCACCGCCCTGCTCAACGAGTTCCTCAACGAGCGCATTCCCTCGCGCGCATCCTCCTTCGCCTGATCAGCGCCGTTTTCTCCGCGAGGCTGCCCCGGTTTCTCCTCCTCATCAACGAGGCCGGGGCGGCCTCGCGCGTTATGCTGACCCAATGAGCGTTACCAGCAATCCCACGCACGGCGGCGAGCTCACCCCCGACACGAGCGGCCTGCCCGACTTTTCCGGGGTGGCCCCCCAGGCCTCGTCGGACGATTCGGTCCCCGAACGCGACGTCATGGCCCCCTGGGGCCAGGCCGGCCCTCCCGGACCCCAGTGGCGCGCCGACATCCTGGGCGACGGCTACGAGTCGCGCACGATCGAGCTGATCGAGGACGCGGAAGGCCCCTGCGTCGCCACCCTCGTGCGCGCGCGCCCACCCGAGAGCCCCCGCCTGACCGTCCTGTACCTGCACGGACGCAACGACTACTTCTTCCAGACCGAGATGGCGGATCGGTTGCGCCAGGCGGGGGCGGCGTTCTACGCGCTCGACATGCGCAAGTACGGGCGGTCCCTGCGCCCCCACCAGACCATCGGGTACACGGACGACCTGTCCGTGTACGACGAGGAGATCGGCGAGGCCATCGAGATCATCCGCGAGGAGCGTGACGACGAGCCCCTCGTCCTCGCGGGGCACTCGACGGGCGGCCTCATCGCGACCCTGTGGGCGCACCGCCACCCCGGCGTCCTGGCCGGCCTGATCCTGAACTCGGCGTGGCTCGAGATGCAGTCGATGGCCGCCTGGCGCGGGGCGATGGCCCCCGTCATCGGGCGCATCGCGTCGCGCAACCCCATGTGGGAGGTCCCCTCGGGCGGGGCAGGCCACTACGGGCGTTCGCTCGCTGGGCGCGCCGCCTCCGGACTGCCGATCCCCGAGGGCCTGTCCGCCGACGACCCGTCCGTCGCGGGCTGGCCGATCATTCAGGAGTGGAAGCGCCCCGAATCCTACCCGGTGCCCGCCTCCTGGCTCGACGCCATCATGGCGGGACACGAAACCGTCGAGAAGGACGTGCACCTGGAGTGCCCCGTGCTCTCCATGGTGTCCACCTCCGCTTATGTCGACGAGGAGTGGTGCGAGCGCGTCTTCACCTCCGACACCGTCTTGGACCCGGTCGTCATCGCCCAGCGCAGCCTCGGCCTGTCCGACCTGGTCACGATCGCCCGATTCCCCGGCAAGCACGACCTCGCCTTGTCCGACGCGCCCGTGCGCGAGCAGGTTTACGCGACGATGCGCGGCTGGCTGGACGCCTTCGTCGGCTAGCGTCGCGCCTTCCGGGCGCCGCGCGAGGCCGCGTTCGGGAGGGTCGCGTGGCTCCCTCTAGCGTCGACGCCTGCGCATGCAACGGGGGCGGCCCGGGATTCGTCGATCCCGGGCCGCCCCCGTCGTGTCGCGCGTGTCAGTGTCTCGCGGCGCGGCGCTCGCGGGGCGCGTGCGCGTATTCGCGGACGATCTCGCGGTTGACCTCGTCGAGGGCTTCCGCCAGGGTCGGGCCCAGGCGGTCGCCGATGCGCACGAGGGTCCAGGCGTCGATGTGGCCCAGGCCGCGTGCGGTCAGCATCGTCTCGAGCGACGGGTAGGTCAGGCCGGCGCCGGAGATGGCGCCGCTGGCCGCCAGGACGAGGTCATCCGGCAGCCCGAGCTCGCCGCGCGCCACGAGGGGCGTGTCCTGGCCGAGGATCTGGGCGAGAGTGCGCAGGCCGGCCTCGTCGCGTCCGAGGACGGGCACGCCCTCGTCGCGGGCGGCGACGACCTCGGGGGATTCCTCCGCGCGATCCACGAACGAGGCCGTGGCCGCGTCGGTCGCTCCCCCGTCGTTGAGCTCGGCGGGTTCGGCCTGTGCGCGGCGCGACGCGCGGCTGCCCAAGTGGGCGGGGCGCTCCCAGCGCGGCGTCTCGTCCTGGGTCACGTGCTGCTCCTCCTCGTTGTCATTCTTATCGCTGTCATTCACGGCGCGTTCCTCGGGGTGGCCGTGGTCGCCCCACTCGTCGCCGTCGCGTTCTGCGTCTGAGTGGTCGGCGGGCTCACCGCCGACTCGCTCGCCTTCGGTCTTTTCAGGCTCGGCGTTGCCGCGCTCGCCATCGGCGTGCTCGGCGTCGTCGCGGTCCTCGGGAACGTCGGCCTCGCGCGCGTCCTCGCCACGCTCACCATCGGCGCGGTCCTGCTCGCCTTGCTCGGCGAGCTCCTCACGGGAGTCGTCGGCGCCTCCCTCGGTCTCGGGCGCCTCGGCCTCATCGTCACCATGCGCGTCGTTGTCGTGCTCGGCGTCGTCGCGGTGCTCGGATTCCACGCCCTCGCGCGCGTCCTCGCCACGCTCACCATCGGCGCGGTCCTGCTCGCCGTGCTCGGCGAGCTCCTGGTCGCCGGCGTCCTCCTCGCGGGAGTCATCGGCGCCTCCCTCGGTCTCGGAGGCGTGCTCCTCGGCGCGCTCCTCGGCGTCGCGCTCCTCGTCACCGGCGGGAGCATCGCCCAGCTCGGCGTTCTCCTCGGAGGCGTCCACGACCTCGTCCTCCGTGTCCTGGGCGTTCTCCTCCTCGACCGCAGGCTTCCAGGGGGCCGGGGGTTCCTCGTCCACGGAGTAGCTGAACACGTCGCGCAGGTGGGGAGCCACCTTCGGGGTGGGACGCGTGGTCGGCGTGTCCGCGCCGTCCTCGGCCCGGTCCTGCGCGTCTGAATCGGTGCCGTCTTCCGACTGCTCGGCGGCGACCTGGGAGTCGTTGAGCTCGTCAGCCTCGGCGGGGGCCTCGGATTCGACCGGCGCGGCGGCGGGGAGCGCCGGGGCGGCGGAAGCGGAGCCGAGCAGCTGCGGAGCGTGCCCGTACAGGCGCGGGCCCACCGCGTTGACGTCCAGGAAGAGACGACCGTTGGAC
>CATWCG010000087.1:0-7314 GCA_958349165.1 uncultured Actinomyces sp.
GCATAGTAGAGGATGAGCGCTGATAAGGGGCCGCCCGTGGATTCCCACGGGCGGCCCCCCAAGGCCAGCTGAAACGTCAGGCCTTCTTGCGCTTGGCCGGAGCCTCGCCCAGCTCGAAGGACTCGACGACGGCCTCGGTGGCCTCGGCATCGTCGGAAGCAGCCACGGTCAGGGCACCAACGGCCTTCGACGCGGCCTCCAGGTCACCCTTCACTGACTCCAGAGCCTCCACCTGAGCCTGCGAGGCGCGCACCGTCACCGCCAGGAACGGCGTGCGCGGCGACACCTTCGCCTCAGACTTCACGCGACGCAGCGCGATCAGAGCAGACGACGCGGCCTCCAGCACCGAAGGATCGCCCTCGACGCCAGCCAGGTCCGCCACCACCGGCCACGGCGCGGTGTGCACGCTGCCCTCGCGGTACCAGCTCCACACCTCCTCCGTCACGTACGGCAGGTAGGGGGCCAGCAGGCGCACGACGTTATCAATAACAATCGCCAGAGCCGCACGGGCCGACGCGGCCGAGGCCTCGTCCCACGCGCCATCACGGTTGTAGGCGCGCTCCTTCACCAGCTCCAGGTAGTCGTCGCAGAACGTCCAGAAGAACGACTCCGTGACCTCCAGCGCGCGAGAGTGCTCGTAGGACGCCAGCGCAGCCGAGGCCTCGTCGATAACGGAGGCCAGCGCCGCCAGCACCGAGCGATCCAGCGGCACCGTCACCAGCGCCGGATCCAGATCGATCGCCGCGCCCTCGCCGCCCATCGTGAGCGCAAACTTCGACGCGTTGAGCACCTTGATCGCCAGGCGGCGACCAATCTTCATCTGCTGCTCGTCGAACGCCGCATCCAGGCCCAGGCGAGCCGACGCCGCCCAGTAGCGCACGGCATCCGACCCGTACTTCTCCAGGATGCCCATCGGGGTCACGACGTTGCCCTTGGACTTCGACATCTTCTTGTGGTCCGAATCCAGGATCCAGCCCGACAGGCCCGCGTGCTTCCACGGCAGCGCGCCGAACTCCAGGTCCGCGCGCACCACGGTCGAGAACAGCCACGTACGAATGATGTCCTGGCCCTGCGGGCGCAGATCCATCGGGTACGTGCGAGCGAACAGGTCCTCGTCATCCAGCCAGCCACAGGCCAGCTGCGGGGACAGCGAGGACGTCGCCCACGTGTCCATGATGTCCAGCTCGCCCACGAAGCCGCCGGCCACGCCGCGCTGATCCTCCGTGTAGCCCTCCGGCACGTCCGTCGACGGGTCGACCGGCAGAGCAGCTTCAGAGGGGGTGATGATGTCGTCGTAGTTGACCTGGCCGTCCGCGTCCACGCGGTACCACAGCGGGAACGGCACGCCGAAGAAGCGCTGTCGGGAGACCAGCCAGTCACCCTTCAGGCCCTTCACCCAGTTCTCGTAGCGCACGCGCATAAAGTCGGGGTGGAACTCCAGCTCGCGGCCGCGGCCGATGAGCTCCTCGTTCAGGTCCGTGCCCGAGGCCGGGTTCGTCCACGCGCGGCCACCGTTACGGATGTACCACTGGCGCGAGGTGACGATCTCGAGGGGCTTGTCGCCCTTCTCGAAGAAGTTGGTCTGACGCATCGTCTTGGTCGGCTCGCCCTTCAGCTCACCCGACTCGCGCAGGGCGGCCACCACGGCCTCGCGCGCGGAGAACGTCGTCTTGCCCGTGATCTGCTCGAACGCCGCGCGGCCCGCATCGGTCGTGATCCACTCGGGGGTCTCGGTGATGATGCGGCCATCCTTGCGCAGGATCGCGCGCAGCGGCAGCTCCAGGTCACGCCACCAGTCAATGTCGGTCGTGTCGCCGAAGGTACAGCACATGGCGATACCCGCGCCCTTGTCCATCTCCGCCTCGGGGTGGGGCAGGATCGGCACCTCGACGCCGTACACGGGGGAGGCGACCGTCGTGCCGAACAGCGGCTTGTAGCGCTCGTCGTCCGGGTGGGCGATCAGGGCGACGCAGGCGGCCAGCAGCTCGGGACGCGTCGTCTCGATGCACACGTCCACGCCGTCCTCGACGGGCGCGCCGGCGGCGGCAGCCTTCGCGGCGGCCTCGGCGTCGGTGATGTGGAAGGCCAGGCGGTGGTAGAAGCCCGGGTACTCGCGGCTCTCCAGCTCAGCCTGGGCGACCGCCGTCTGGAAGGTGACGTCCCACAGGCCCGGGGCCTCGGCCTGGTAGGCCTCGCCGCGCGCCAGGTTGCGCAGGAACGCGGCCTGGGCGACCTTGCGCGCACGCGCGCCGATCGTCTGATAGTTCTGCTTCCAGTCCACGCTCAGACCCAGGTAGCGCCACAGCGCCTCGAACTGAGCCTCGTCCTCGACGGTGAGGCGCTCGCACAGCTCCACGAAGTTCTTACGGGAAATCGGCTTCTGGTCGCGAGCCTTGATCGACTTGCCGTCGCCGCCCACGTGCGGGGGCTCAAAGTCGGGGTCGTAGGGCAGCGTCGCGTCCACGCGCACGCCGAAGTAGTTCTGCACGCGGCGCTCGGTGGGCAATCCGTTGTCGTCCCACCCCATCGGGTAGAACACGGACTTACCGATCATGCGCTGGTAGCGGGCCACGACGTCGGTGTGCGTGTAGGAGAAAACATGGCCGATGTGCAGGGAGCCGGATACCGTCGGCGGGGGAGTGTCGATCGAGTACACCTGCTCGCGCGTCGCGGTGCGGTCAAAAGCGTAGGTGCCCTGGTTTTCCCAGGCCTCACCCCACTTCGCTTCGAGGCCTTCGGGGGCGGCGCGGTCGGGCACGCGAGGCGCCTGCGCACGGGTGTTCATGGCCATAATTGAGTTGTCTCCATCCGAGTCGTGGACTGTTTGCCCCACTAGCGTACTTTTGTGCAGGTGTGCCGGTCCAACGCAGCGCCGACGCGGCGGGTGCGGGTTGCTCACACGCTCCGTTACAAAAGTCCCCTGTGCGTTCTCCCCGGGAGAGCGCTCGCGCGCGGGGATACCGTGGATGCGCGCAGAGGAGCCGGGACGAGGCCTCCTCGGGAAAGGGGATCAACCGTGAGCGCGCAATCGCTGGGGGAGCAGGCCGTGGACCTGTTGGCGCGCCTGGTGCGCCTGGGCTGCGTCAACGACCTGACCGCCGATTCGGGCGGGGAGGAGCGAGCCGCCGACCTCCTCGAGGAATTCTTCGCCGACCTGCCGGTGTCTATCGAGCGGATCACCCCCCACCCTGGGCGCACCACCCTCGTGGTCACGGTGGAGGGCGCGCACCCGCACGGTGGTGGCACGCCCCTGACCCTCATGGGGCACACGGACGTCGTGCCCGTCGACGAAGCCAAGTGGACGCGCGATCCCTTCGGCGCGCAGATCGAGGACGGTGTCATGTGGGGGCGCGGCACGGTCGACATGCTCCACTTGACCGCGGCGATGGCCGTCGTCACCCGCGAGGTCGCGCGCCGTGCCCTGGCTGGTGAGCCTCCGGCCCGTTCCCTCGTGTTCGTGGCCGCCGCCGACGAGGAAGCTCGAGGCGGACTGGGCGTGCCGTGGATCGGCGAGAACAGGCCGGATGCCTTCCCCTGGGACGCGGCGCTGTCCGAAATGGGAGGGGCACACATTCGCGGGCGCCGGGGAGGCGACAGCGTCGTCGTGTTCGTCGGCGAAAAGGGTGCCGCCCAGCGCCGCCTGCACATCCGCGGCGACGCGGGCCACGGCTCCGTCCCCCTGGGCCGCACCAGCGCCGTTGAGCGGCTCGCCCAGGTGAGCGCGGCGCTATCCTCCGCTCGCTGGCCCGCCGCCACGGACGAGGTCTGGGCCTCCTTTGTGAGCGCCTTCGAGTTTGACGAAGCGACCGACAAGAGCCTGATTGATGGCACCTACGAGGGCGACTACGCCGAATTCGGGGACCTGGCGGCCTTCGCGCACGCCATCTCCCACGTGACCGTCGCCCAGACCGTGGCCCGCTCGGGCGGGCCCATCAACGTCATGCCCTCCCACGCCACCCTCGAGCTGGACATCCGCACGCTGCCCGGCATCGACGATGACGACGTGGACGCCGCCATCGCGGCTGCCCTCGGCGACCTCGCCGAGCACGTGACTATCGAGCGCCTCCTCAGCGAGCCCGCCACGGCCTCGTCGATCGACACCGACCTGTACCGAGCGATCGAAGCGGCGCTGAAGCGGCGCTACCCGGGAGCGCGCGTCGTGCCCGTCCTCATGCCCGGTGGGACCGACCTGCGCGTGGCCCGCAAGCGTGGGGGCATCGGATACGGGTTCGGGGCCTACGACAGCGGGGCGAGCCTGGGACACGTCTACTCCCAGCTCCACGCCCACGACGAACGCATCGCCCTGCAAGACGTGCGCGCGACCGCCGAGGCGCTCTGCGAGGTCGCGAGCACCTACCTGGATGCATAACGAGGCCGGGGCCAGGTCACCTGAACGGTGAACCCAGCCCCGGCCTCGTCAATGAGAGCGACGGTATTACAGAACCATCGCGGCGATCCAGCCGCCGATGAGCAGCGGAATGTTGTAGTGGATGAACTCGGGGATGACCGTGTCTCGCATGTGGTCGTGCTGACCGTCGACGTTCAGACCGGATGTCGGGCCAAGCGTCGAGTCAGACGCGGGTGAACCGGCGTCGCCGAGCGCGCCCGCCGTGCCGATGATCGCGACCGTGGCGACGGGGGAGAAGTGCAGCGCGATGCACAGGGGCACGTAGATCGCGGAGATGATCGGCAGCGTCGAGAAGGACGAGCCGATGCCCATCGTGATGACCAGCCCCACCAGCAGCATGACGACGGCGGCCAGCGCCTTGGAGTTGTTGAACATCGTGGAAGTCTGGTCAACGAGGGGCTTAATCTGACCCGATTCCTTCAGAACCGCGGCGTAGCCCTGCGCGGTGATCATGATCAGGCCGATGAGGCTCATCATCTTCATGCCGCCGCTAAACACGTCGTCGGCCTGCTGCCACGGCACGACGCGCATGGCGAGCATCATGCACAGGCCGACGAGGGCGCCCACGAGCAGCGGGTCGGCCTCGGAATCCATCTTGGTCATGACGGCCTGGATGACGAAGCAGGCGACGAGGGCCACGACGGCCGCCCAGACCTTCTTCATGTCGACGGGCTTGTTGTCGCTCGTGCTGAATTCCGTCTCGCGCTGCTCGTACTCGCGCGGCTTGCGGTAGGAGACCAACAGGGCGATGGCACAGCCCACGGCCATCGAGGCGGCGGGGATCGCCATGGCGGCCATCGGGTTGACGACGCCCTCGACCTGCAGGCCCGCATCCTCAATGTTCTTGTAGAGAATGTCGTGCAGGAAGATACGACCAAAGCCAATCGGCACGAACATGTAGGTCGTGACGATACCGAAGGTGATCGCACAGGCGACCAGGCGACGGTCCATCTTCAGCTCGTTCATGACGCCGATGAGCGGGGGCACCAGCAGCGGAATGAACGCGATGTGAATCGGGATGAGGTTCTGGCTCATCACGCCCATGACGAGGACACCACCGAGGATGCCCCACTTCGCGGAGCGCGCCACGCGCGCCGAGTTAGACTCGTCAGCGTTGCGCAGCTTAGCGATGATCCAGTTAGCCAGCAGACGCGGCAGGCCCGAGTGGGCCACCGACATCGCGAACGCGCCGAGCAGGGCGTAGGACAGGGCGATCTTGGCGCCGCCGGCGAGGCCTTCCTGGAAGGCGACCATCGTGCCGGAAAGACCCATTCCGGCCACCAGGCCGCCCACCAGCGAGGCGACGAAAAGCGAGATGACGACGTGCACGCGAGCGATGCTGAGGGCCAGCATGACAATCACGGAGAGCACGACTGCGTTGAAAAGCAACATGAGTGTTCCTGTGTTGAGGGTGCGCGAAAGCGCCAAATAAGGGGGAGATAAGCCGCGTCGCGGCAGGGGGTAATGTCAGCCGAGATGGGAATCGGCGTGGATGGAGGCGTCGACGGCACCCACCAGTGCACTCGACAAACCACCTTCCTCGGCGGCCAGCAATCCTGCGATCGTGGTGCCGCCGGGGCTCGTCACCCGGTCAATGAGTTGCGCGGGGATCGTGCCCGCCTCGCGCTCGGAAAGGAGCAGCGCGGCTGACCCCGCCATCGCCTGCGCCGCGATCTCGACGGCGCTGTCCTTGGACAGACCATACTTGAGGCCCGCGCGGGCGAACGTATCAATAATCTGGAAATACCAGGCCGGAGAGCACGAGGCCAGGGCCTGGAAAACAGGGAAATAGTCCTCGTCAATGAGGATGGTTCGACCGACCGAGTTCATGAGGCCGCGCACGGCGTCCACCTGCGCGTCGCTGGTCCGGCAGGCGGTGAGGGCAGTCATGGACTGTCCGACGGTGGCCGCCACGTTTGGCATGACGCGAATGAGGGGGATGCCCGAGCCGAAATCCTGCGTGATCTGGTCGAGGGTGCGCCCGGCGGCCAGGGACACGACGCACGCGTCGGGGCGTCCGACCACGATGGAGGCGATCTCCTTGATAACCGTGCGCTGGTCCTTGGGCTTGACAGCCAGGATGATGATGTCAACCTGGCGTGCCAGGGACGTGTTCGACGGCGCGGCGGTCGCGCCCAGCTCGTCGGCCAGGTCGCAGGCCTTAGCAGCCGTGCGGTTAGAGAAGACCAGCGTTGCAGGATCGACACCGGACGCGACGGCACCGCGAGCGATGGCCTGGGCCATGGCTCCCGTTCCGATAAATCCGATGCGCATGAGACTCTCCCTGCGAGTGTTGGTCACTTGCCACGCAGCCTACCCGCATTTTGCCTGCTCTTGGCGTGATGGTCGAACTGTGAGACGAGGCCGGGGCTGGTTTGCGTTGTCGAGCAACCCAGCCCCGGCCTCGTGGGGGAGAAAACGGTGGAAAGTCGTGCGTCAGCGCTTGCGCGTGCCGAAGATCGAGCGTGTGATCTCACGGCCGGCGGTGCGCAGGACGGACCCGAGGACGTTTTCGACCTGGCGTGCGCGACGCTCGGCGGCTCGCTGGCGGGCGGCTTCCTCCTTCTCCTGCTGCTTTTCGACCTGGCGGCGCAGGCGTTCCATTTCCTTTTCTCGAGCGGCCTCTTCCTTGGCAGCGGCCTTCTCCGCTTCTTTGGCGGCCTTCTCGGCAGCCTTTTCGGCTTCCTTGGCCGCCTTTTCCGCTGCCTTCTCAGCCTCCTTGCGGGCCTTTTCTTCTTCCTTGGCGGCGGCCTCCTGGGCGGCCGCTTCCTCGCGGGCTGCCTGTGCCTCGGCCGCGCGGCGCTCGAGCTTCTCCTCGGCCGAGTCCGGGTTCACGGCATCGCGGTAGCGGCCCATGATGACGCTGGACTGGTTGATGCGCGCGATCGTGTCGGCGGACGCGGGGC
>CATWCG010000088.1:0-7309 GCA_958349165.1 uncultured Actinomyces sp.
CCGCAACATCTTGAGGGCCCGCCTGCGCAAGAGCCTGCGCCGGAGCAACCCCCGCAACGGCATCCCCACCGCCCGCCCCGCGGGCGAGACCCGGAGCCTCGGCCACGGCCTCGTCCCCCGAGCCGCCCGCAGCGCCCACAGGGCCCACGGAACCCGCAGAGCCCACGGAACCCGCAGCGCCCGCAGAGCCCGCAGAGCCCGCAGCGCCCACGGAACCCGCAGCGCGCACGGAACCCGCAGAGCCCACGGGTTCAGCTGTCGGAGTCGTCGAGGCCGCCGTCCTTCGTGGACTCGTCCAGGCCGGGGATGGAGATGTCGTCGGCAGCCTCGGCCGAGACGCCCTGGGAGGCGGCGATGGCGCGGATCGCGGCCTGCACGAACTGCTGGTGGGCGACGGTGGCGCCGGTGATGACGTCGACTTTGGCGGGGTCGCCGACCTGGGTGAGGTTGTCGGAGTACTCCTGGTAGGAGGCGACGGCGGCCTGCGCCTTCTTGTAGTAGTCCTGGTTGAAGACTTCGCCGGCGGAGTTCTTGCCGTAGTCGGCGCCCTTGTCGGTGCCGTTCGCGAGGGTCGTCTCGTAGGAGGTGGCGGTGATGCGCCCGCCCTCGACGGTGATGGTGATGGTGCCGATAGAACCCTGGTCGTCGGGGTTGGACTGGGCGGTCCACGTGCCATCGCTCATGGGCTTGCTCATGTCCAGGCCGGTGGAGGGCTGGCAGGCACCCAGGATCGTGGCGCCGAGCGCGCCGAGGACCGCGAACGAGGCCGGGGCGGCCCACCGGGAGCGCGTGTGAAGAGTGTTGCGGGCGGTCATCGCACCTTGTCCTTTCCGCTGCGGGCGTCGGAGTCGCGGCCGGGGAGAACGAGCCCCGAGGCGCGCTGTTCGACGTCGTGGTCGTGCCAGGTTTCCTTCACGACCTTACCGTGATCGAGTCGGATTTCGCGCTGGCCCTGTTCGGCGACGAGCGCGTCGTGGGTGACGACCATGAGGGTCGTGCCGTCCTGGTGGAGCTGGTTGAACAGGTCGAGGACGATCTCCTCGTTGGTCTCGTCCAGGTTGCCGGTGGGTTCGTCGGCCAGCAGCAGCTTGGGGTAGTTGATGAGGGCGCGGGCCACGCACACGCGCTGCTGTTCGCCGCCGGAGAGCTGGCGGGGCAGGTGGGTGGCGCGGTCGGCCAGGCCGACTCGGTCGAGGGCTTCGAGGGCTTCCTTCTCGTCGGGCATCGAATGGTAGTACTGGGCGACCATGACGTTCTCGAGGGCCGTGAGGTGGCCGATGAGGTGGAACTGCTGGAAGACGAGGCCGATGGTGCGGCAGCGCACCTCGGTGAGCTCGTCGGCGGTCAGGTCGGAGATGTCGTGCCCGTCCAGCATGACGGTGCCCTTGGTGGCGGTGTCCATGGCGCCGACGATGTTCATGAGGGTGGTCTTGCCGGAGCCCGACGGGCCGACGATGGACACCCACTGGCCGCGCGGGATCGCGAGGGACACGTTGTCGAGGGCGTGCAGGTCGCCGTAGATCTTGGAGACCCCGTCGAGGGTCAGCAGGGCGTCAGTGGGGGCCGACGAGGCCTGGGCGGCCTCGGGCGCGTCGGCAGCGGCGGTGGGGGTGGTGTCTGGGGTTGTCATGGTGGTTCTCATTCTCCGCGCAGGACGAGCGCGGGGTCGACGGCCAGTGCGCGACGCACGGGCGGGAGGCAGGCGAGGACGGCGATGAGGATGGAGCAGGCGACCGTGCCCAGGAGGATCACGGGGTGCAGCGAGATGGACCGGTGGAAGACGGAGGTGGAGATGAGGACGGCGAGGCCGTAGCCGGCCCCAGCACCCAGGACGCCTCCGATGAGCCCGAGCATGACGCCCTCGCCCATGAACTCGCGGGTGATGGATCGCGCGGTTGCTCCCAGGGCCTTGCGCAGGCCGATCTCGTTGCGTCGCTCGGTGACGACGGCGATCATCGTCGTGGACACGCCGATCATGGTCAGGGCGAGCACGATGACGGTGATGACGACGAGCAGGGAACGCAGCATCGCGAGCACGCCCGTGTCGGACTGAGCGAGGCGGCGCACGGTCTGAGCGTGAATGTCGGGGTTCGCGGCGTTCATCGCGTCGGCGATGCCGCTGAGCTGGTCGCCCTCCAGGGCGATCGAGTACTCGGCGAGCGACACGGCGTCGGTCTGCCCGGTCAGCGCGCTCATGTCCTGGGTGGACATGTACACGTAGCCGTCTTCGTTGCCGCCGGTCTTGAGGATGCCGGACACGGTCAAGGTGACGGTGCGCGGATCGACCTTCAGGGCCGAGGCCTGCGCCCCGGACTGCGCGGCGGCCTTCGAGGACGCGGAGGCGTCCAGCTGGCTGACCGTGATCGTGTCACCGGCCTTCACGTCGATCGTCGAGGCGACCTGCTCGCCCACGAGGATCTGGCCCGAGGCCTCGGGCCACTCCCCATCCACGTACCAGTACGGGTTCATGGCGTGCACGGCCGCCAGGTCGGCTCCGCCCGCCACGAACGGCTGGTCGTTGATCGTGACGGTCTCGTAGTCGAAGGACGCGGACCCGACCAGAGCGCTCGCGGGCACCTGAGCGGTCGCGGCGGCCACGGCCTCGTCCGTGATGGGCACGTCGCCGGCGGGGGTGACGACGAGGTTGGCGCCGTAGGAGCGGATCTCGCGGGCCATCTGCGCGGGCACGTCCACGGCGATCGTGACGAGGCCGGACAGGGTCGTCGCACCGATGGCGACGGCGAGGACCGCGATGAGGACGCGGGAGCGGCGGCGCAGGATGGAGGAGATAACCATCCGCCAGAACATTGCTCGTCTGGACATGGGCATCACCTTCCGTGCAGGACTTCAGCCGCGTTGAGGCGCAGCAGGTAGCGGATCGCCGGGACGGAGGCTCCCAGGACGACGAGGATAACGAGGACGGCGACGAGGCCGACGACGACCGGCGCAAACGCGATCGAGGAGTGGAACACCATGTACCCGATCGCCTGCGCCAGCGCGAGGCCGCCGCCGTAGCCGAGCACGCCGCCGACCAAGCCCACGATGATCGTCTCGGTGAGGAACAGCGCGATGATCTGTTTATCTTTGGCACCCACGGCCTTCATGAGGCCGATTTCGCTGGAGCGCTCCATGACGCCCGCGGTCACCAGGTTCGCGATGGCCAGGGCCGAGGCGATGAGCGCCAGCACGGTCACGAGGACCATGAGCAGCTGGGTCTTTTCCAGGATCGTGCCCTCGGACTGTGCGACCTGGCGGACCGGGCGGGCCACGGAGTCCGTCATGACTTCCTCGATCTGGTAGGCGATCGAGGAGACGTAGGCCGTGCAGTACCAGGTTTCTTTTTCCTTCACCGTCAGCGCGTTCGGGTTTTTCGCGGCCTTGCGGGCCAGGTCGTTATCCGGCGTGGTCAGGGCGGAGACCTCGACGCTTCCGACTGCCCCCTCACGCCCGATGAGTGCCTGCGCCTGCGCCAGCTGAATAAACACGCCGCGGTCGGCGTCGTCGCCGCTGGTGATGATGCCGCGCACCGTGACGTCGCGCGTGATCCCCTCGCGGGTGAGCGTGAAGGAGTCGCCGACGGCCAGCCCGTGCGCGCTAGCGTAGGTCGTCCCAACGACCGCTCCGTCCGCGTCATCGTCCGCCGGCCACGCGCCCTCCAGCCCCCACCATCCGCGGAGCCTGTCCAGGCCCGTCTCGACGCTCTCGCCGGTGGCCAGCTCGAGGTGGTGGCTGAACCAGGTGCCGGTCGTGGGCACGTGCTCGCCACTCGCGTCGGTCGCGGACACGTTCAGCAGCGGCGCGAAGTCGAGGATGTTGTAGGTCCAAAAGATCGTCTTGATGTTGCCCAGCTCGTCCTCACGCAGGTACGAGCGGGCCTCGGTGGTCTCGCCCGTGTTGTAGAGGTCATCGAGGACGGCCGCACCCTGGGGGCGCACGACGATGTTCGCGCCGTAGGACTTGAGTTCCTGGTTGACCTTGTCGCCCACGTTGAACATGACGGAGAGCATGGATGTGGCCACGCAGGCGCCCAGCGCGACGGTCAGGGCGATCATCAGGTGGCGGTTGCCGCGCCTCGTGAGGGCGCCGCGGAGCATTCGGAAAAACATGCGGACCCCTTACTTCACGAAGACCGAGGCCGAGGCCTCGAGCGCAGAGATCGGAACCGTCAGCGTGCCGTTGGAGACCTTGTAGTCGATGGGGATCGGGTTACAGCCGCCCTTAAAGCCGATGGTCGCGATGTTCATCGCCACTTCACACAGCTTGCAGATGACCTTGCCGTCCTTCTCGTAGTAGCCGGTGGGGCCGCAGATATCGCACGCGTCCAGGCCCACGCCGAAGGAGGAGCCGGACTTTTGGATGACGATGAAACGCACCTTGACGCCGCCCGAGGTCGTGTACTCATAGCGGTGCAGGTGGCCGTCCGAAATGTCGGCCAGGTTGAGGCTCACCTGGTCGTCGACGACGCTGAAGGACTCGGGCGGGGAGAGCTCAACCTCCTGGCTGCCGTAGGCGACGCCGACCGTGATCAGCAGGGCGCCGCACAGGTAGCCGATGGCGGCGGTGCCCGCCATGGACTTGTACAGCCGCGAGCGCGCCCGGCCCAGACGGCCCTCAGCCGGGTTAGCCCCGACGGTCGGGATCGCGCGGGACGCGCGCCACGTCAACACGACAACCGCGCACAGGGCCAGCGCGGCCACGATCGTGAAGACGGCCTCGTGGTTGATGAACCAGGAGATAACGTCCCACGACGACTTGGGAATCGTGATCCAGTGCTTGGCCTTCATGATGCGGACGATCAGCAGCGCATAGTCGACCAGCAGGGACGCCAGAATCACGCCCGCCGGCCACACGCGGTTATTCCACGCACACATCCGGTAGGACACCCACGCCAGGAAGCTCACGAGCAGCCACGCCAGGACGTAGCCGAGGATCGCGAGGACAACCTGAGTCGAGTAGATTTCGACGCCGCCCGACATCATCATGAGCGCCTGATTCATGGCGGTGGGCACGGCACGGAAGAGCGAGACGGCGATAAACAGGGCGCCGACGATACGCACGAGGACGTCACCGGGCAGCGCGGTTTCCATCGACGAGGCCGCCCGGGCCTCGTCGTCGGCGTCGCCGGGCAGGAGGGAGCGCATGCGGCGCGAGCGCACGGCAACGAGCGCGAGGAAGACGAGCGCCAGCACAATCGCAATCGGGAGGGTGATCAGGCCGACCGTCTGGCGGTTGATCAGCTTGGGGGCTTCGACATTGACGGCCGTCAGCGCCAACGACGACACCAGGCCCAACGCGATACCGAACCAGACCGCCCGCGAGCGGGCCTTCTTTCCGCGGCGACCGCGGCCCGTGGCCGGCATGAAGCGGATGACGGCGCCGACGGCGAGCATCGTCAACAGCAGCGTCAAGGTTGCTTCGCTCATCTGCTGAAGCATTGGCTTTCCTCCCGAAATAAAGGTTCACCGAAGTCTCACGATTCCGGTGTCGAGTCTAGTCCCCCCACGGGGCGAGGGCCGAGGCAAGCGATCCCACACAGGAACCACTGCCTCGGCCCCACGAAGCGTGCGCGTCGATCACCAGGACACGGCCGTGGGATCCCACTGCCAATCCGGGAACTCGGCGACGAGCGGCTCAGTCCAGAAGCGGCCCTCAACGCCCGTGGTCTTGTCGGTGTGCAGCAGCCAGCCGCTGGGAGGCTTGATCGTGAAGGTCACGTCGTAGGTGCCCGCATCCAGCTTGGGCAGGTTCAGACCGTAGTGCGGGCCGTCGGACGCGTTCATCGGCATGAGCGTGCCCTCCTGGACGGCGTTGCCGGACTTGTCCTTGATCGAGTAGTCCACGGTCAGGCCGGGCACGAAGTCGCCCGCGCCGTAACCGAGCTTGTTGTCGGCGGCCGCGGAGACGTCAGCCTCGATGTGCATCGAGGACTCGGCGGCCGGGGTGCCGACCTCGGGCTCCATGTCGACGGGCTGGAAGTAGACGCCGCCCACAACGAGGGGGCCAACGTGGACGTCGTCGCCGAGGGGCTGCTCCTCGAAGCCAGCATCCTCGCCGGGGGCGGGGGCGGCAGGGTCAGCCGCGGCCGACGACGAGGCGGCGGGCTTGTCAGTGGAGGACGAGGAGGAGTTGTTGGAGCAGGCAGCCAGGGTGCCTGCGAGGGCCAGCGTGGCCAAGGCCGCGCCGACGCGGAACAGAGAGCGCTTCATGTGATGATCTCCTGTGCGTGTTGGTTGGATGAAACGTCGGTGTCGCTCGAGAGGAGTCAGTCCTGCGCCCGCGACTGGGCGGCGGCCTCGCGGGCGAGGCGAGCTTTTCCGAAGAAATAGAGACCGACGATGATGGCGAGAACGATGGCTTGCGCGGCCAGGTTCTCCACTCGGGGGTAGATCCCCAAGATGTCAATGGTGGGGAAGCCGGAGATGGGCGTCAGGGACACGACGTCCGCCTCCTGAAGCTCCCCGATACCAGAACCCGTGAACGTGAAGGCCATGAAGGCCATCAGCAGCGAGGTAATGGTGAAGAAGGGGCGCAGCGGGATACGGACCGCCGCGAACTGGATGAGCAGGTAGATGACGACCAGGGCCACGAGGCCGACCGCCAGGCCGATCCACACGTAGTGGACCTTGTCGCCCGCGGCGGCGACGATCGGGACGTAGAAGAGGATCGTCTCGGCGCCCTCGCGCAGGACCGCGAGGAAGGAGATGAAGGCGAGGCCCAGCAGGGAACCGCTGCTCAGCGAGGCGTCCGTCTGCTTCTTGATGTACTCGTCCCACGCCTTGTTGGAGGACTTGTTGATCATCCAGTTGGAGACCCAGATCAGCATGACGACCGCGAAGAGCGCGGCGAAGCCCTCGAGGAGCTCCTGGTTGGCACCCGCCAGGGAGGTGACGTAGCTGAAGAGGAAGGCCAGGCCGACGGACAGGGCGAAGGCGAGCGCCACGCCGCCCCACACGATCGGGGCCTTCTTCTTGTGGCCGGCCTTGGCCAGGTAGGCCAGGACCGCGGCGACGACCAGGATCGCCTCCATGCCCTCGCGCAGGATGACGAGGAGGGAGGGCAGGAACTGGGCGATCCACGGGGAGGTGCCCGAGCCATCGGTGGCGTTGTCGGCCGCCTTGCCGGTGTAGCCGTCGAGGGTGTTGGCATCCTCGCGGATGTAGTTCGTCAGCGTCGAGAGGTGCTGGTCGACGGCCGCCGAGTCGTCGTCGGTCATGGCCTTCTTGAGGAGGGAGAATTCCATCTCCACCTGGGAGACGCGCGAGCCGGAGATGCGGCTCATGACCTGCTTCTCCATGCCGGTGATCTCGTA
>CATWCG010000089.1:0-7170 GCA_958349165.1 uncultured Actinomyces sp.
CGCAGGCGCGGTGGATGGCCGAGGAGCTGCGCGTCTCCATGTTCGCCCAGACCCTGGGCACGCCGAACAAGGTCTCCATGAAGCGCCTGCTCGGCGTGCTCTCGGGGGCGCGATGAAGCGGGACAAGCTGCGCGTCTCCTTGTGCGCCTCTCTCCTGAGCGGACCCGCCACGAGGCGCCCGCTCGGCGTGCTCGGCGTGCTCGGCGTGCTCGGCGTGCTCGGCCTGCTCGGCGTGCTCGCGGGGGCGCGATGAAGCGGGACAAGCGTCGCGTCTCCTTGTGCGCCTCTCTCCTGAGCGGACCCGCCACGAGGCGCCCGCTCGGCGTGCTCGGCGTGCTCGGCGTGCTCGCGGGGGCGCGATGAAGCGGGAGGAGGCGCGCGTCCTCGCCCGCTCCCTCATGGACGCGGCGGGGTTGGCCGACTGGCGTTTCCGCTTCGACCACGCCAAGCGGCGAGCCGGGGCGTGCACCCACTCCACGCGCACAATCAGCCTGTCCGGACCGCTCACCGACCTGTACGACGCGACCACGATCCGGGGCGTCATCCTGCACGAGATCGCCCACGCCCTCGTCGGCCCCGCCCACGGGCACGACGCCGCGTGGAAGCGGGCAGCCCGAGCCCTCGGCGCGCCTGACTCCGCGCGGTTGCCGTCCTCCCTGCCCGCCCCGGACGCGCCCTGGGTGGGCACGTGCCCGCGCTGCGGGGCCAAGCGTCGCCTCTACCGGGCGCCGCGGCGCGTCTCCTCGTGCGGGATGTGCTCGCGTGCTTTCGACCCCGCGCTGATCCTCACGTGGGAGCACCGGGGGAAGGCGGCCTCGCCCGGTCGCGTCTACGAGCGCGAGCTCGCCGCGCTCCGCCGCTAGGGCCGGCGTCTGCCCGCCGCCAACGCCGCCGCCAACGGAGTCCAAGCATGGTGCCGGTTACCCAAAAATGTCGCACGTAATTCCCCTTCCACTCTTTCAAACTTTGAAATCAGACCATTGGGATTGCAACGTTTTAAGCCATACTCTAAAACTGACCAAGTTAAATTACGTGCGAGTTTTGGGGAGGGGCCAGAAAGCTGGCCGTGGCGTGCGTCTGCCCACGTCACAGGGCCGAACACTGCCAAAGGCGAGCAGACACACACCCCCGGGGATACCCTTGATCCCAACACCCCTCGAGAGAAGGAAGCCATGGGTACCACCGCCAGCCCCGACGCCACGACCGCTCCCGACCGCGAAGTCCTCACCTGGCAGGGCTTCGGCGACGCGTCCCGTGAACTCACCCAGCAGATCGTCGACTCCGGGTGGGTGCCTGACCTGATCGTCGCCATCGCGCGCGGCGGCCTCATCCCGGCCGGCGCCATCGCCTACGCGATGGACGTCAAGGCGATCGGCACCATGAACGTCGAGTTCTACTCGGGCATCGGTGAAACCCTCGACGAGCCCATGCTGCTTCCCCCGCTCATGGACGTCTCCGCGATGGACGGCAAGCGCGTCCTCGTCGTCGACGACGTCGCCGACTCCGGCAAGACCCTCAAGATGGTCATGGACCTCATCGACGAGCACGGCCTGTCCCTGGACGGCTCGTCCTCCGTGCACGTCGAGGCGCGCAGCGCGGTCATCTACAAGAAGCCAGTGTCTATCATCGAGCCCGACTACGTGTGGGCCTACACCGATAAGTGGATCAACTTCCCCTGGTCGACGCTCCCCGTCATCAAGCCGTGAGCACGAAACGGGAGGGCCCAGGACCGCAGGCGGCCGTCTGCCCCGGACGCGCCCAGGCCTCGTCGATCACCCGGCGCATCGTCGAGGCCGTGGCCGGGCGCGCACGCAGCGGTGACCCCGTGCGCGTGCTCGGGTTGACGGGGCCGCCCGGCACCGGAAAGACGACGATCGCCGACGAGCTCGCTCGCGCCCTGCCCGAGGTCGGCTTCCCTGTCGCAGGCCTGGCCCCCATGGACGGCTTCCACATGTCGAACGCGCTGCTGGCGGCGCGCGGATTGGCCGACCACAAGGGCGCGCCTGACACCTTCGACGTGGGCGGGTACGTGGCGCTGCTGGGGCGCGTACGCCGCGGGGACGCCGTGGTGCTGACCCCCGACTACCGGCGTGACCTGCACGAACCCGTCGCCGCGTCGCTCCCCATCGAGATCGACGGCATCGTCATCACGGAGGGCAACTACCTGGGGCTGGAGCTGCCCGGATGGGCGGACGTGCGCGGCCTCATCGACCTGCTCGTTTACATCGATACTCCGTTTGAGGAGCTGGCGTCGCGCCTCATCGACCGGCACGTGAGTTTCGGGCGCGACCGCGCGGATGCGGCCCACTGGGTGCGCACGGTGGACGCGGCGAACATGGCCCTCGTGGAGCGCACGAAGGCCCGCGCAGACCTCGTTCTCTCCCTCTAGCGCACGCCCCATCCCAGACCCGCGCCGCCACACCCGGTTACCCAAAAATGTCGCACGTAATTCCCCCGGGTCAGTTTTAGAGTACGGCCGAAAGTCGCATGATTTCAACGGTCCGATTTCAAAGTTTGAAATTCTCGGGAGTGAATTACGTGCAACTTTTGGATGTCGGGTAATTAATACCAACCCAAGCCTCAGGGTTTTCACACCTTCAGGCACCATGTCGCGCGCATTGTCAACCATTTCCAAGTAAGGTGAACCTATGTTCCTCTTGCTTGGCCTGCTCGGCGGCCTCGTCACGGGCATCTCCCCGTGCATCCTTCCCGTCCTGCCCGTCCTATTCCTCGGCGCCGCCGGCGGAAAGGAGTCCACGAGCGCTGCCACGGCCTCGTCCTCAGGCGACACCAACACCGTGAACCCCGGACTTTTCCGCGTCGCGCCGGGCGTTTCCCTCGGGGGAGGCGGCACCCCCGCCGTCGCCGCGCGCAAGACCGCCGACAACTCGCCGAGCGTCGCACGCCGGCCCCTGCTGATCGTCGCCGGCCTCGTCACCTCGTTCATGCTGATCACCGTCGCCGGGTCGGCGCTGCTGAGCCTGCTCCACCTGCCACAGACGGCGATCCGCTGGGCCGGCATCGTGCTGCTGGCGGCCGTCGGCGTCGGCATGATCGTCCCGAAGGTCATGGAAATCCTGGAGCGCCCCTTCGCGCGCATCGCGCCGCGCACGGCGGGAGATGGTGCGGGCTTCTGCCTCGGGCTCGTGCTCGGCGCGGCCTTCGTGCCCTGCGCGGGGCCCGTCCTTACGTCCGTCATCGTTGCCTCGAACAACGGCCAGTTCACGTGGCGCATCGTGGGCCTGGCCATCTCCTTCGCGGTGGGCGTGTCGATCCCGCTGCTGGCCGTCGCCCTCGCGGGGTCGGGCGTGGCCGCCAGCCTGAAGGCCCGGCAGCGCCCGCTGCGCATCGCCGCCGGCGTCGCCATGATCGCCCTCGCGATCGGCATCGCGACCGACGCCCCCGCAGCCCTCCAGCGGATCATCCCGGACTACACGGCCTCGCTCCAGGCGGGCGACGACGAGGCCTGCGAGACCGGCGCGTGCGACCCCGAGCAGGAGGTCGAGGCGCGCGGCGACTTCGCCCAGTGCGCGCGAGGCACCGGGAAGGACTGCGGGACCCTGCCGGCCCTCGCCTCCACCGAGTGGATGAACGCGCTCGGCCAGCCCACCGGCACCGTGACGCTCGTGGACTTCTGGTCGAGCTCGTGCACGAACTGCCAGCGCGAAATCCCCGAGCTGGAACGCATCTACGAGAAGTACAAGGACTACGGCCTGGTCGTGGTCGGCGTTCACTCGCCCCAGCAGGCCTACGAGCGCGACCCCTCGGTTGTGTCCGACGCGGTGTCACGCCTGGGCATCACGTATCCGGTCGCGCTGGATCCGGACCTGGCGGACTTCCAGACGTACGGCGCCTCCGCGTGGCCCACGCACTACATCGCGGGCGCGGACGGGCAGCTCGTCGCCGTCGGACGCGGCACCAAGGGCGTGGAGGAGCAGATCCGCGCCCTCCTCACCGAGGCGGGGGCATCCCTGCCCGACTGAGGCGGCCCAACTGAGGCGGCCGAGGCCTCGCGACGGCACGCGGGCGGCCACCGCGTGGCGGCTCGTCGCATTCACACCTGCCTCGTTCGTCGCCGTTCCGCACTGCCTTGCGCCCCGTGTTTCCGCCCCACCCTTCCACCCTGATCACTAGTTACCCAAAAATGTCGCATGCAATTCCCCCACCACTATTTCAACATTTGAAATCAGATCGTTGAAATCATGCGGTTTTTGCAGGGTCCATCAAAGACCCCGGGAAGGAATTGCATGCGAAATTGAAGAGGCTACCCAGAATCAGTCAACGCAGCACAACGCATCAGCCAGGGCACCTCGCGCCAATCAGTGCCACTCGGCGTTACCGACAGCCCAGGTGCCATCCTCCTGCTCGACGAGGGTCAGGAACACCAGCTCGCGGACCGGCTCGTGCGAGTCGTCCGCGTAGGAGCGCGTGAAGCTGACGAGCCTCACCCACTCATTACCTTCGCGGCGGGTCGATTCCCTGCCTTCAACGCCGATGTTCTCAATCGTGACAGTCGTGTGGGAGCGATTCGGCACCAGCGGCAGGAACTCACCCTGCCCCCTCGCCGTCTCGGGGGTCGGCGTGTGCATGCGCTGCAGCTCGGGCGTCTCGTAGACGCTCGCACGGATGGACGCGAACGCGTCCGTGACGTCGCGCGACGCGTCCCACGTTTGATTGGTGATGACGTAGGCGGAACACACCGCGTCAGCGTCCTTGCGATCAACTGTGGACGGGTCGGGCAGGAGGTCGTCGAGCCACTGAACCGATGCTGGGTGCAGGCAGGTTCCGTCGGGCGCAGAGGTGCCGTCCTCACACGGGGGCATGCTCGAGGCCGTGGCCTCCGGGGTGGGAGCAGCCGCCTCAGACTGCGGCGCGGTGTCGGGCGCCTGTGAAGTCTCGCTGGACGAGGACGAGGAGTCGCCACTCATCCCTCCGTTGGAATCGGAGCTCGCCTTCGAGGCCGTGGTTCCCGAGTCCGCGCTAGTCAGGAACGTACGTGCCATGAAGAAGCCACCGACGCCCAGGACCAGAGCAACGGCTGCGACAAGTGCAATGACGACGATTGTCGTCCGCTCGCCACGTGCGACTTTTTTCAGTGCGTTCATATGCATCCTTCGTTCGTGTCGTGTATGCGCGCGCAATCGCCTGTGACGCGTGGCCGCTCACCGCAGGTCGTGCAGCTACGGACCAACATGCCAGCAATCTCACCGTAATTCGTGACACGAGCAACATGCAACCTCGTTCCGTAGGCAAGACACGCTTGACAACGCGCCGCTCTCGAACCGCACGCCCCAGGCCACCCCAGGCCTCGTACCCCAGGCTCCATGACCCAACCCAGGCCTCGCGCACGCCCCCACACCCTCAGTTACCCAACAATGTCGCACGTAATTCCTCCGCCACTATTTCAACATTTGAATCCACATCGTTGAAATTCCGCGGTTTTCAGAGGACTCCAAAACTTACCATTTGAGAATTACGTGCGAAATGTCTGAGTTATCCACAGATTTCTCAAACAGTTCACACGAAGCGTCGCAAAGTAGCACAATCAATCCATGGACCTCAACGAAGAGCTACGTAAACGCCACGGAATCACGAAACTATCGAATCTGCACCACGCAGAGCTCACTCCCTCAATGCTGCCGCAATCGATCGGACACTACCGGGGCTGGATCTACGACAGGCACAGCTTTACGCTGGACCAGGTCCGAGCCTTCGTCTACAACGCCAGCCTCTCGTGCGTGAGTGCCGCCCAGATATACGGGCTGCCCCTTCTGCTGGAGGAACGCCCACAGCAGACACACTTGTCAGTCAGACACAGCCGAGGAATGCACCACTCGAAACTCCGGCGCTTTGACGACGTATGCATCCATTGGGAGCCGGTCCTGAGCGCCGAGGAAGAACGCACACACGTCGCCAGTATCGGCACGGTGCTGGAGCGCGTGCTCGTCTGCATGCCTCTCAAGGTGTCCTTGCCGATGCTCGATGCCGCACGAAATCAAGGCTTGTACGACATATCGACCCTCACACTGCCGATTTCTGGCAGCAGAGTTCCCCATCTGCGCGAGGCAATCGGCCTGTCGACTGACCGCGCACGCTCGATCCTCGAGACGGTCGCCCGATTGCAACTCATCGACATGGGGCTGACTCCGGAGGTCGGAGTGTGGATCGAGGGTGTCGGGGAGGTCGACATGATCATCCTTGGCTTCATCGTCATCGAGGTGGACGGCTGGGCTTTCCACTCGTCGAAAGAACAGCGCGAGAAGGACCTGAAGCGCGACCGCGAGCTCCTGCGTCGCGGATACGTCGTCCTTCGATTCACCTATGACGACGTCATGAATGGCGATTTCGCGCGGGAGGTCCCCGAATCGGTGAAGGCCGTCCGAGGCCTCGTGTCGCACGCGGAAGCAGGGGAAGAGCACGTGGCCGCCAAAAACATCGATTTCCTGCAGATCCTGGGCGGACTCTACCTGCCGTACCACGGCCTCGGACAGGCATCGTGATCCCCACACACCGCGCTTACCCAAAAATGTCGCATGCAATTCCCCCGCCACTATTTCAAGATTTGAATTCAGACCGTTGAAATCATGCGGTTTTCGCAGGGTTCACCAACGACCCCTCCGAGGAATTGCATGCGACTTTTGGGGGGAAGCGCGCTCAGCGCGCCAGATCAAGGATGACCGGCGTGACCCGCTCGATGACCTCGAGGGTGTCGAGGAAGTCCTGGTGTCCCCCGTACCACGGGTCGGGCACGTCGCCGCTACCCTCGGGATCGAGGTCGCGGTACAGGCAGATGCGCGGCCCCTGGCCCAGGTCGGAAGCGGACGCGGGCGCCCCCGCGTGCTCAACCCCCGTCCGATCGGCGAGCCGCTGAAGCACGCCCAGGTGTCGCGAGGTCATGGCGAGAATCAGGTCCCACTCCCCCAGCTCCCCGGGGCGGATCTGGCGCGCGCGATGGTCGGGCACGGCGTATCCGGCGTCGCGTAGGACGCGGGCGGCGCGGCGGTCGATGGGGTTGCCGGCTTCCTCGTCGGAGACGCCGGCGCTGTCGACGACGACGTCCACGCCGGCGCGCGCGGCGGCCTGGTCGAGGATCGCGTGGGCCATCGTGGAGCGGCAGATGTTGCCGGTGCACACCATCAGGACGCGGGTGGGGCGGGTCATGGTCGGTTC
>CATWCG010000090.1:0-7149 GCA_958349165.1 uncultured Actinomyces sp.
CCCCGGACGGCACCTGCGTGCGCGACTACATCCACGTCCTGGACCTGGCCGAGGCGCACATCGCCGCCCTCGACGTCCTGGCCGAGGGCCGCCAGCCCGACCACCACACCTACAACGTGGGCACCGGCCTGGGCACCTCCGTGCGCGAAATCATCGACGGCCTGCGCCGCGTCATCGGCTGGGACTTCCCCGTCGAGGAGCTGGACCGCCGCGCCGGCGACCCGCCCAAGCTTATCGGCGACCCGCTCTCCATCGGTGTCGACCTGGGGTGGAAGGCCAACAACGGCCTCGACGAGATCCTGACCTCCGCCTGGGAGGGCTGGCAGGCGGGCCCGCGCCCGATCACCGTCCCCGGTGCCTGAGCGCGGACAGCGCAAACAAGCCCGGCCTCGTTCCCGAAGAGGGACACGAGGCCGGGCTTTCGTATCGGCGGCGGCGCGGCCTAGACGCCGTCGACCTGGTTGAGGTCGGAGGCGGTGAGGGTACCTGCCCGCAGCTTGGCGAAGAAGTCGTCGGCCGTCGTGTCGCGCAGCAGCACCGCCGAGGCGCCCGCGCTGGTCGTGAAGTTCAGCGACTCGATCGGCGGGACGCCCATCATCTGGCTCGAGGAGGCGCTGCGCAGGGCCATCACGAGGGCGCCGACCGTGAGGACGGAGGAGTCCTGGTCCACCGTGAAGGACTTCGAGCCCGCGCGCTCCACGCGCAGTGTCTTCGCGGGGTTCACGAGGGTCGCGGGGGAGGCCGCCGAAGCGATCACCTTGGAGATGACCTGGCGCTGGCGCTTGGTGCGCCCGATGTCGCCCTCGGGGTCCTGGTAGCGCATGCGTGAGAACTGCAGCGCGGTCGTGCCGTCCACCGTGTGGCAGCCCGCGGTCCACTTGAGTCCCGAATACTGGTCGTCCGCGTCGTTGTCGTAGCACAGCTCGACGCCGCCGACGGCGTCCACCATGTCGGGCACGGCACCCATGCCGATCTGGACGAAATGATCGACGGTCAAACCGGTGAGCTTCTCGACCGTCTCGACCAGGAGCTGGGGACCGCCGTAGGCGTAGGAGGCGTTGATCTTGTCCCAGCCGACCCCCGGAATCTCCGCGTAGGTGTCGCGGGGAATCGACAGGGCGACCGCCTGGCCGTTGGGCGCGACGTTGACCAGCATGATCGAGTCGGCGCGCTCGGACCCCTCGAAGCCGTCCTTGACGGCGCCGTCGGCGCGCGAGTCGGAGCCGGCCAGCAGGTAGGTCGTGCCGGGCGTGTCGGCGGCGCCCGACAGGGCACTGACCCGCCCCATGTTCGTGTTGGCGTCCCACAGGAGGAAGCCTCCCCACGCGAGGATGATCACCAGGAAGAGGCACAGGGTCTTCAGGATCGGGTGGCGGCGCTTGCGGCGAGGCCTGGGGGCCGAGGCCGGGGCGGCGCTGCGCGGGGGCGCCACGGGAGCGGCCTGGGAGCGGTTGCTCGTGACCTGGCGAGGCCCGTTGCCCGAAGGCGCGTAGGTGCCCGAGCCGGAGGAGGCTGCCTGCGCGGCTCGCCCGGAGCCCGGCGCATACGACGGCGGGTTCGAGGCCGACGCGGGCCGGTAGGACGGGGGCGCCGGCTGGGGCGCGGAACGCCTCGGGAAGATCGGCGAGGAGTCGCGCTGCGGCTGGTCCAGGGTACGAGGCATCAGCGGTCGCGCGGCGTCGGCCTCGTCCTCGGAGATCCTCCACATCTGCGGCGCTATCGCCTCCGGCGGGGGAGTGGGCGCGCCGCTACGGATCTCTTCGCCGACGACGTGAGCGTCATCGGAGCCGGGGCGGCGTCGTTTCGGATCGGGCGTAAACGAGGGAGGAGTGCTCATTTGTCCTTCGGCGGGCAGGTAGCCGCGTTCTGCTGGGCCGCGGCCTCGTTGGCCGCGTTGTTCTCGACGGAGGCGGACTGCTCGGTGTTATCCGCGGGGTTCGCGCTCGAATCGCCGCTCGGGTCGGCGGGCGCCGACGGGGTCGCCGACGGCGTCGCCGACGGGGTGGTCGTCGCGGGGGGCGCGGTGGCCACGGTCGGGTCGGGAACGACCAGCTGGGCGCCGTTACCGTCCGTGTACGTCGTGCCCACGGGCAGAGCCTGGTCGTTCTTCAGGGCGTTCCACACGTTGCGGGCCATTGGCTCGGAGGGGATGCGGCGGTTCGGATCCCAGGAGGGTTCCGCGACCGGCATGGTGACGAACTGGATGTTGGAACGGTCGACCTTCTGCAGCACGTTGATCAGCAAGGAAGCGTCCGCGCTGGCGTCGCCCAGGTTCGGGGAGACGTTGACGGCCTGGATCGCCGCCTGCAGGAAGGTGAGGAGGGCGCCGGAGTCGGCGACGTAGTCCTTAGCCTGAAGCTCGCGCAGCATCGCGGAAATCAGCTGCTGCTGGCGGCCAATGCGCGAGATGTCGGAGCCGTCGCCCTGGGCCTTGCGCGAACGCATGTAGGCCAGCGCGTGCGTGCCCGACAGCTTCCAGCAGCCCGCGTCGATGTAGAGCTGAGCGGAATCATCGTCGATGCGTTCGGGGATGTTGAACCACACGCCACCCAGGGCATCGATCATGCGCACGAAGCCCGCGAAGTCAACGACCATGAAGGCGTCGATCGTCATGTCGGAGAGCTTCTCGACGGTGGACTTCACGCAGGCGATGCCGGGACCGATGTCCTCCGGCGCGTCGCCGCCGTCCGCGCCGTAGACCATCGCGTTGTTGAACATGTCGTCGCTGGTCGGCTCGCTGATGGTCCCGTCGCGGTGCTTACAGGCGGGGATGTCCACCAGGGTGTCGCGCGGGATCGACACGATCTGCACGCGCGAGCGGTCGGCGCTGACGTGAATGACCATCGTCGAGTCGTTGCGCAGGCCGGGAACCTCGTCCTCGTCGCCCGCGCCCAGCTCGCCGCTGGCACCGCTACGAGAGTCGGTGCCGACCACGAGGATGTTGACGGCTCGGCCATCGAAAGAGTCCGGGGTCGCCTTGGTCTGGCCGTCGATCGCGTAGGCATCGATGTCGACGACGCGGTTGGCGAATTGCGTGATGAGGTTGGCGTAGAGGAAGCCGCCCGTTGACGCAACGAAGAGAACGCCAGCCATCACAACGGCGAGCGTGTATCGCACAAGTCCAAAGCGACCGTAATTGACAGCCGAGTGCTGGATCGGTCGCAGATTCACGTTACTCATCACTTGTAACCATATCGTTATCCGGCGTGTTTGTCGGGGAAGCGGGGCAGGAAGCGGCGCGTTCCACTTCCTGCTCGCCCTCGCGCTGAGCAGTGGGATCGGCGGCGTTTTCCCTCGTCGTTTCGGGGGAAAGGACGTGTGAGAGGGCGAGCGCGCGGGCGAGCGAGGCCACACGCGCCTCCATGCGCGCCTCGCGCCGATAGGCGGTGACCATCTGCGCGATCAGCGCGATGACGAGGCCGTAGACGATCAGATTCACCCCGCGGTCGACCCCGATGGCCCGGGCCACCGTGTTTGCCAAGGAAGGGACGAGGATCGCCACGATGGCGGCCGCGACGAGGGCGCCGATACCGATGCGGCGCAGGGCCAGGGAGGACGCGGAGGACACCGGGCGAACCAGCCACCAGGCGGTGGCCGCCAGCGCGGCGATCAGGAGGACACGGATCAGCAGGTAGGTGCTCATCGGCCCCCCAACGCCAGGTCGACGACGATGTTGACGGAGTTGAGCAGGGGCTGGCCCTTGGCCCGCGAGTAGTCCGTGTAGGTGATCGTCACGGGGTGCTCGGCTCCTGGCAGGCCGCAGTCCGCCAGTTGGGACACGATCTGCGAGGCGTGGGCCATGCGCGCGTGGGTCAGGTGCACGTGGGCGAGGGCGTCGGCGCGGATGACGCGCAGCCCGTTGTGCGTGTCGGTCAGGGCCATGCCGGTGCGCAGGCGTGCGGCGAGAGCCCCGGTTCGCAGCACGGCGCGCTTGAGGGCGCCGACACGGGCATCCCCGCCGTCCAGGAAACGCGACCCGAGGACGAAGGCCAGGTCCTCCTCGTCGGCGCGCGCGACCATGGCCGCCGCATCGGCGGGGTCGTGCTGGCCGTCGGCGTCGAAGGTCACCACGTAGCGCGCCCCGCGCGCGAGCGCCGCCTCGAAGCCGGTCTGCAGCGCGGCGCCCTGCCCCAGGTTGATCGGGTGCATGGCCGTGTAGGCTCCCGCCGCGCGCGCGATCGCCGCAGTGTCGTCGTCGGAAGCGTCATCCACCACGAGGACGCGGGGGAAAAGAGCGCGCACGCCAGCGACGACGCCCCCGATGACGGGCGCCTCGTTGAACGCGGGGATCACGACCCACGTATCGGAGCGCATCTGCATTCAATTAGTGTCGCACATCGGGGTGGGCGCACGCCTATAGTGTTGCTATCTGGTGGGACACCGCCGACGCGGCGCGCACGCGCGCGCGAGAACACACGAGGGAGATACCGTGATCGAGCCCAGCGCCGACGTGGCGCCCAGCGCCCGGGTCGCCGACAGCGCGCGCGTGTGGCACCTGGCGCAGGTGCGCGAGGGTGCGAGCATCGGCGAGGAGACGATCGTCGGGCGCGGCGCCTACATCGGCGAAGGCGTGAGAGTGGGGGATCGCTGCAAGATCCAGAACTACGCCCTCGTCTACGAGCCCGCCTCCCTGGCCGACGGCGTCTTCGTCGGCCCCGCCGCCGTGTTCACGAACGATCACGCTCCCCGCGCCATCAACCCCGACGGCTCCCTCAAGAGCGCCTCGGACTGGGATCGCGTCGGCGTCACCGTCGAGCGCGGCGCCGCCATCGGGGCGCGCGCCGTGTGCGTGGCCCCCGTGCGCATCGGCGCCTGGGCCTCGGTCGGGGCCGGCGCGGTCGTCACGCGCGACGTCGCCCCCTACGCCCTCGTCGTCGGCGTCCCCGCGCGCCGCGTCGGATGGGTCGGCGAGGCCGGGGTGCCCCTCGTCGCAGCCGACCCCGACGCGCCAGCCGGGCACGAGGCAGGGGCAGCCACGTGGGTGTGCCCGGCCACGGGCCGCCGCTACGTCGAGCGAGACGGCACCCTCTCACCCGAGGAGGCCCAGGCCTCGTCCACGAATACCGCCGAGGCGCCCGCCCAGACCCGTGAGGACCAGCCGTGACCCATCCGTTCATCCCGCCCGCACGCCCGCTCATCGGCGAGGAAGAGATCGAGGCCGTCGCCGCCGTCATGCGCACCGGCATGATCGCCCAGGGCCCCCAGGTCGCCGCCTTCGAGGAGGAGTTCGCCGCCGCCCTCGTGCCCGGGACCCGGGCAGCCGCGGTCAACTCGGGGACCTCGGCCCTGCACCTGGGCCTGCTCGCCGCCGGGATCGGACCGGGCGACGAGGTCATCGTCCCGTCCTTCACCTTCGCGGCCACCGCCAACTCGGTCGCCATCACGGGCGCGACCCCCGTGTTCGCCGACATCGACCCGCTCACCTTCACGATGTCCCCGGCCGCCGTCGAAGCCGCGATCACGCCGCGCACGCGCGCCATCATGCCCGTCCACCTCTACGGCCACCCCGCGCCCATGGACGCCCTCCAGGCGATCGCCGACGAGCGCGGCCTCATGGTCTTCGAGGACGCCGCACAGGCCCACGGCGCCACCCTGCACGGGCGCGCGGTCGGCTCCTTCGGGACCTTCGCGGCCTTCTCCTTCTACCCGACGAAGAACATGACCAGCGGCGAGGGAGGCATGGTCACCTCCACCGACCCCGGCATCATCCGCGGCGTGCGGCTCGCGCGCAACCAGGGCATGGAGACGCGCTACGCCAACGAAATCGTGGGCCTCAACAACCGCATGACCGACATCCACGCCGCCATCGGGCGCGTGCAGCTCACCAAGGTCCGCACGTGGACGCGCGCGCGTCAAAGCAACGCCGCGTTCCTGGACGCGCACCTGCGCGGCGTCACCGTCCCTCACGTCGCTCCCGGCGCCACACACGTCTACCACCAGTACACGATCCGCGTGCCCGAGGACCGCGACGGTTTCGCCGATGCTCTGCGCGAGGAATACGGCGTCGGCTCGGGCGTCTACTACCCGATCCCGAACCACGAGCTGCCCTCCCTGGCCCGCTACGCCCCCGACGCGGAGCTGCCCGCCACGCGCGAGGCCGCCGACCAGGTCCTCTCCCTGCCGATCTACCCCTCCCTGACGCCCATCGAGCTGGAACGCATCGTGCACGGCGTCAACGCGCTCGCCCAAGCGGGGGCCTGACATGAGCATTCGCCTCGGGATCCTCGGCATCGGCTCGATGGGCCGACACCACGTGCGCAACGCCCGCGCCACCGCCGGAGTGGACCTCGTCGCCCTCGCCGACCCGGGCGGCGACCGCTTCGGCGTCGCCGGCGACCTACCCGTCCTGGGCGGCGTCGAGGAGCTCATCGAGGCCGGCATCGACGCCGCGATCATCGCCGCGCCCACCGCCCACCACGAGGCCGCCGCCCTGGCGCTGGCCGAGGCCGGGGTGCACACCCTCGTCGAAAAGCCCCTCGCCACGAGCGTGGAGGCGGGGGCTCGCATCCGCGACGCCTTCGCCGCCGCGGGCCTCGTCGGGGCCGTCGGCTACGTCGAGCGCTGCAACCCGGCGCTCATCGACATGCGCAGGCGCATCGCCGACGGGCAGCTCGGCGCCATCGAGCAGATCGCGACGCGCCGCCAGTCGCCCTTCCCGGCGCGCATCAGCGACGTCGGCGTGGTCAAAGACCTGGCCACGCACGACGTGGACCTGGCCGCGTGGGTGGCCGGCGCCCCCTACGAGAGCATCTACGCGCGCACGTCCGCGCGCTCGGGGCGCCCCCACGAGGACATGATGGTTGCCTCGGGCGTTCTTCGTGGTGGCATCCTCGTCAACCACCTCGTCAACTGGCTGACCCCCTACAAGGACCGCACGACTATCGTGACGGGCGAGCGCGGCGCGCTCGTCGCCGACACCGCGATGGGGGACCTGACCTTCTACGAGAACGGCCACGCGCCCCTCCAATGGGACGCCATCGCCGCCTTCCGCGGGGTCAGCGAAGGCCAGGTCGTGCGCTACGCCCTCACGAAGCGCGAGCCCCTTGCCCTCGAACACGAGCGCTTCCGCGACGCCATCCTCGGCGTGGGCGCCGAGCACGTCACCATGGACGAGGCCCTGGACAACCTGCGCGTCGTCGAGGCCATCCT
>CATWCG010000091.1:0-7098 GCA_958349165.1 uncultured Actinomyces sp.
CTGCCATGACCACGAACGATCAGCTCCCCGATCCCCAGTCCCTCGGCTACGAGGAGGCGCGCGACGAGCTCGTGCGCATCGTCCAGACCCTCGAGGGCGGGCAGGCGCCGCTCGAGGACACTCTCACCATGTGGGAGCGCGGCGAGGCCCTGGCGGCGCGCTGTTCTCAGATTCTGGACGGTGCGCAGGCGCGTCTTTCTGGACGCGCGACGCCCCCGACCTCCGAAGCGCGCTAGTCTACATTCTGTAGATCCACTCACACCCGCAGGCGAGGAGACACCATGACGGTGCAATCTGGACCCCACATTCTTGCGATCGGCGAGGCGCTCATCGACGTCGTCATCACGTACGAGCAGCCCGACTTTCCCGTTGAGGTCCCAGGTGGCTCTCCCGCGAACGTCGCCCTGACGCTGGGTCGCCTCGGCCGCCCGGTGGCGCTGGCGACCTGGATCGGTCTGGACGAGCGCGGCCGCCTCATCGACTTCCACATGTACGATTCCGGCGTGCACGTCACCGGTGCCTCGCGCGGTGCCTCGCACACGTCGACGGCGCTGGCACGCCTGGACGAGTCGGGGGCCGCCTCCTACACCTTCGACCTGGAGTGGGCGCCGGCTCCACCGATCACCGTTCCGCCTACCGCTCAGATCCTCGAGGCGGGCTCGATTTCGGCGATCATCGAGCCGGGCGCATCCGCCGTTCTTGACGCGCTGACCCGCGGCCGCGAGCACGCGCTCGTGTGCTTCGACCCGAACGCGCGCCCCTCGATCATGGGCGAACCCGAGGCGGCCCTCGCCTCCCTCGAGCGTTTCATCGCGCTGGCGGACGTCGTCAAGGTGTCGGATGAGGACGTCGAGTGGCTGACGGGCGGCGCACCCATCGACGAGGTCGTGGAGCGTTGGCTGGGCATGGGACCGGCGCTCGTCGTCGTCACGTGCGGCAAGCACGGGAGCCTCGCCGTCACCTCCTCGGGGCTGCGTGTCACGAAGACGCCGGGCGACGTCGCGGTCGTCGACACGGTCGGCGCGGGAGACTCCTTCATGGGAGGCATCATCGACGCCATGTGGGGCATGGGCCTGCGCGGCGCCGACGCGCGCGAGGCGCTGCGAGCCCTGTCCGAAGAGCAGGTCCGCGCGATCATCGACCGCGCGAGCGCCGTGTCCGACGTGACCGTGTCACGCAAGGGCGCGAACCCGCCCTGGGCGCACGAGCTCGCCTGATTCCAGCGCACACGTTCACGAGGCCGGTCCCCACAGCGGGGTCCGGCCTCGTTCATTGTTTGCGTGCGCGGGATGCGGCGCGCGCCTACTTGCCCATGCGGCGCTCGCGCTGGGCGTAGGAACGCAGGGCGCGCAGGAAGTCCACGCGGCGGAAGTCGGGCCAGTAGACCTCGCAGAAGTAGTACTCGGAGTGCACGGACTGCCACAGCATGAAACCGGACAGGCGCTGCTCCCCCGAGGTGCGGATGACGAGGTCGGGGTCGGGCTGGTCCTTCGTGTACAGGTGGGCGGCGATGTCCGCGTCCGTGAAGGAGTCGGCGAGCTCGTCGAGGGTGCGTCCCTGGGCGGAGGCCTCGCGCATCATAGCGCGGACGGCCTCGGTGATCTCGTGTCGGCCACCGTATCCCACCGCGATATTGACGGTCATCCCCTGCACGTCGGCAGTGCGCGCTACGGAGGAACGCAGGTCCTCGGCCACCTTCTCGGGCAGCAGGGCCAGGTCGCCGACGACCGCCAGCTTCCAGCGCCCCTGGTCGGCCAGGAGAGACACGGCCTCACAGATGATGCGCAGCAGCTCACCCAGCTCGCCCGCGTCGCGCGAGAGATTATCGGTGGACAGGAGCCACAGCGTCACGATGGAGACGCCCGCGTCCTCCGACCACTGGAGGAACTCGCTGATCTTGCCCGCGCCCGCGCGGTGTCCCTGGGAGGCCGTGGCACCCAGCGACTTCGCCCAGCGGCGGTTCCCATCCAAGATGACGCCGATATGTTTGGGCACGGCCGCGTCGGACAGCTCGGCTTTCAGGCGACGCTCATACATGTCGTAGAGCATGTTCCACTGGCCCATGTCGTCCCTTTCTCGGTGTCACACCTTTCGGCGCGGCGTACTCTTATGAGATTAAGGGTATCGCGCCGTTGGTCACAGGGAAACAGAAATGCTCTCGCAGTGCGAGAACAAGCCACATCCACAAACCTACGGCGTAGTAACCTACGGTGGCGTAAGAAGAGATGAGGGAACACGCATGAAGATCGCATCGCTCACGCCCAAACAGTGGGCAACCGGGCAGCTCGTCCAGATCAAGCCCAAGCTACGCGGATGGCTCCACCTGGCCGCCACCCCCCTGTCGCTCGCCGCGTCCATCGTCCTGGTGTGCCTGGCACCCACGACCCCCACGAAGATCGGATCCGCCGTCTACCTGGCGTGCTCCCTCATCCTGTTCGGGGTCTCCGCCACCTACCACCGCTTCTACTGGGCGCCCCGCTGGGAGACCATGTGGAAGCGCCTGGACCACTCCAACATCTTCCTGCTCATCGCCGGCACCTACACGCCGCTGACCATCGCGCTCCTGGACCGCGTAGACGCCACGATCCTCCTGTCCGTCGTCTGGGGCGGCGCTCTCGCCGGCATCCTCCTCAACCTGTTCTGGCCCACCGCCCCGCGCTGGCTCACCACCCTCATCTACGTGGCCCTGGGCTGGGTCGCCGTCTGGTACCTGCCCCAGCTGTGGGCGGGAGGCGGGCCCGCCGTCGTGTGGCTCATCGTCGCCGGCGGCGTCCTCTACACGCTCGGCGCGATCGTCTACGGCATGAAGAAACCCGACCCCTCCCCCACCTGGTTCGGCTTCCACGAAATCTTCCACGCCTTCACCGTGGCCGCGTGGGCCTGCCACTGCGTGGCCGTCTACCTGGCGGTCCTGGGCGGCTGACGCGCCACCGGCGCGGTCATGACCGTATCGGCGCGCGCAATGTTGCTACACTCGACACCGTGCGCGCCGACACCCCCGTGTCGGCGCTCAATGGACTGACACACGTCAACGGAGGAACCATGGCCGACACTCAGTGGCTCACGCAGGCACAATACGACCTGCTCGCAAACGAGCTCAAGGAACGCGTCGAGGTCAAGCGCGTCGAAATCGCCCGACTCATCGACGCCGCCCGCCAGGAGGGCGACCTGCGCGAGAACGGCGGCTACCACGCCGCCCGCAACGAGCAGTCGATGAACGAGACGCGCATCCAGGCCCTCCAGGAAATGCTCGAACACGCCGAGGTCGGCGAGACCCCCGCCGACGACGGCATCGTCGAGCCCGGCATGGTCGTCACCGCCCTGGTGGCCGGCCGCGAGCAGACCTTCCTCCTGGGGTCGCGCGACGCCGGAGGCGACCTGGGCATCCAGGTCTTCTCCGCCCAAGCTCCCCTGGGCGCCGCCGTCATCGGCCACAAGGCCGGCGACAAGCTCTCCTTCGAGGCCCCCACCGGCCGCATGATCGACGTCGAGATCCTCGACGCCAAGCCCTTCGAGGGCTGACCCGAGGCGCGGGCGGCCCCACGCGGGCTACCGCGCGCCCCACAGACGCGACGCGGGTCCCACCGGCTGGTGGGACCCGCTCACGCATATGCGCCAGGGCGTCTCAGGCCTCCACGTGCGGAGTCGGAGGCTCCCCCGGCTTCTCCTTCTCAGGCAGCGAGGCCTCAGCGGTCGGCGCGGCCTTGTCCGCCTCCACGTGAAGCTCGACGTGAGCGTCCACCGACGCCACGACCTCGTCCCCCTCAGATTCCGGGTGCGCCACGTAGGGGCGCGTGTCCGGCTTACCCGCATAACTCGCCGCGATCTGCTCCTCGAGCATCCCCGGAGGGCCACCCGGGCGATCCTGAGCGGTAGCCAGCTCCGGCATCGGATCGTAGCCGTGCAGGTACATGACGGTGGCGTTCACGAAAGCGGCGATCGGCACGGAGAAAACCGCCCCGGCGATACCCGCGATCGCGGAACCCGCGGTGATCACCAGCATGACGGCCACGGGATGCAAGGACACCGCGTTCGACATCATGAAGGGCTGCAGGATGTTCGATTCGACCTGCTGGACCACCAGGATGATGACCAGCATGATGATGGCCTTCGTCAGGCCGCCGTTCACGGCCGCCACCAGGACGGCGATGACGCCCGACGTCATGGCACCCAGAATCGGCACGAACGCCGCGAAGAAGGTGATGACGCCGATCGGGATCGCGAGGGGCACCCCCAGGAAGAAGGCACCCAGCGCGATACCGGTCGCGTCGATCGCCGCGACCTGAATCTGCGTGCGCACGTAGGAACCGAAGGTCGACCAGCCGCGAATCGCGCTCTCGTGGACGGGCACGCGCGCAGACACAGGCAGCAGGCGCACGCACCACAGCCAGATGGAGCGGCCCTCCTTCAGGAAGAAGAACAGGCAGAACAGCATCGTCAGGGCGGAGGTGGCCAGCGTCCCCACCGAGGATGTGATGTTCAGGGCACCGGTCGCCAGCGTCTCCTTGTTCGTGTTCAGCCAGTTCACCAGCTCGCTGCGCAGCTGCTCGGCGGCCTGACTCAGGACGGTCGTGTCAAGCTTGAGGGGACCGTTCTTCAGGTACTCGTTGTGCGTGATCGCATCCAGGAGCGCGGCGAAGCCCGCTGCGGCCTGCGACGCCAGCTGCGGGACCTGCTGGATGAGCTCGGCGGCCGCCTGACTGAGCGCGCCAGCGACGACCGCGAAGAAGACCAGGAGGCCGACGGTGGCCGCCAGGGAGGAGGGGAAGCGCAGCGTGCGGCGCATCCACGACACGAGAGGCTCGAGCAGGACGGTGATCGTCAGCGCGATCGCGACCGGCATGATGACGAGCGTCAGCCGGGCGGCGCCCCACAGGATGACGGCGACCAGTCCCACGACGACAAGGGTGCGCCAGGAGAACGCGGCGGCCACGCGCAGGGTGCGCGGCACGAGGGCGGCGGCGTCACCCTCATCTGCGTGTTCCTCGCGCACGGACAGAAGGACGGGGGCGGGCTCCGAGTTGTGGGCGGCGTTCTTCGCGGGCAGCGCCGCGCTGAGTCGTCCCATCAGGTCGGATAGCTTCCAGCGGGGGTGTTGGGGTGCGTCGGCCACGGGCTCTCCTTTTCTCACGCCCCTAGGTTACCCGCGCTCCCCCCGTTTTCCGCCCCTCACGCGCTTGGCGCGCGCAGGTAGGGCGCTCGGTGGTGAAATGAAGGCATGAGATCACTGTTTTCGCTCGCGCGCACGGGGGTTCGCTCCTCCACTCACGCCGTATTGGGTTCTTCGCTCGTCGACGAGGCCGGGGCAGGCCAGGAGGTCATCTTCCTGGCGGCGGGCTGTTTCTGGGGCGTCGAAAAAGCCATGTGGAACGCTCCCGGCGTCGTCTCGACAGCCGTAGGGTACATGGGAGGGCACGCCCCCGATCCGACGTATGAGCAGGTGTGTTCGCATTCGACGGGCCACGCCGAGACCGTGCGGGTCCTCTTCGACACCGCGACCACGAGCGCCGCGAACCTGATCCGACTGTTCTTCGAGATTCACGACCCCACGCAGGTGGGCGGCCAGGGCAACGACCTCGGCGACCAGTATCGTTCCGCTATCTGGACGACGACGCCGGAGCAGCTGCGCGATGCCGTGGCGCTGCGGGACGCCTACCAGGAGGTGCTCACCGCTGCGGGTTTCGGCCCCATCCAGACGAGCATCGCCCCCGCGCCTCCCGAGGACTCCGACGCCCGCTTCTGGTACGCGGAGGACTACCACCAGCAGTACCTGTTCAAGAATCCGGGCGGCTACGAGTGCCACGCGCGCACGGGCCTCGCCTGCCCGGCGCTGCCACACGAGTAATCGGCGACGCCGCACATGAAACGGGGGCGGGCCAACACACACGTGCTGGCCCGCCCCGCGCCTCGGCTGCGATCAGTTCACGCCGAGGATGTCGGTGACGAAGACGAGGGTCGCGCCGCCGGGAATGCCGGCCTGCGGGACACCGCGCGCGCCGTAGCCGAGCTCGGCGGGGATGGACAGGAGCACGCGGTCGCCCACGCGCTTGCCCACCAGGCCCTCATCCCAGCCGGGGATGACCATTCCGACGCCGATCTGGAAGGACAGGGCGCCGCCGCGGTCGAAGGAGTTATCGAAGTCCACGTCGGAGCCGAAGACCGCGCCGTAGTAGTGGCAGGTGATGGTGTCGCCGGCCTCGACCTCCTGGCCGTCGCCGGCGCGCAGGACCTCAACGACGAGCTCGTCAGAGGGGGTGCCGTCGAAGGAGAGGACGGGCTTGCGGCCAAATTCGCCGGTAACAGAAATGTTCTCCATGGGGTCTTCCTAATTGGGGTGAGTGTCGGATGGTGGACGAGCCGTCAGTCGCGGCGCATGAAGTACGACAGGATCTTGAGGATCTCGAGGTAGATCCAGATGACGTCCGTCATGATCGCGAAGGTGCACAGCCACGAGTACTTGACGGGCACGCCGGCGTTCACGCCAACCTTGACGGCGTCAAAGTCGCTCACGAGGCACAGGACGCCGATGAACACGGCAAGCAGGCCAATGATGACGCCCAGCGGGATACCGAAGACCTGAATATTGCGCACCAGCGTCATGTCGACGGTGCCGGTGACCCCCAGCACGAAGCTGATGCCGTAGTAGACGGCGAAAGCGGTCGAGCCCAGGAGAGCCACGCGGGTCAGGGTCTTGGAGTTACGCACGAAGCCGAAACTGAACGCCGCAAGCGTCACGCCGATCACGATCAGGGTCGCCAGGACAGCCAGGACGACGATGCCCGGGTAGAGCGTCTCGAAGGCGAAGGACAGCGCACCCAACACGAAGCCCTCGAGCAGCGAGTAGGCAATAATCGCCCCGGGGCGCACCTTCTTCGAAAAACGCACGAACAGGCCCAGGCAGAGGGTCACGGCGCACAGGCCGAGGGCGGTCAGCATCGCCAGGCCGGGAACAATCACGCCGGTCATCCAGCCGACGACGGCGCCGGCCACCAGCAGGCCGAAGCACATGAGGGACTTAACCACGACGTCGTCGTAGGTCATCGTCCCGCGGTCCACCGCGTCGGCGGCCGGGGCGTTCATCATCGCCTCATAGGAGGC
>CATWCG010000092.1:0-7041 GCA_958349165.1 uncultured Actinomyces sp.
GTGTAGAAGACCCGCATCGCGCATGTTTCGGGCGCGAGGTCCTCCCACGCGCCGTCGAAGGAGAGGACCAGGGCGGTGGCGGTGGGCACTCCCCTGTCGGCCGCCCCTCGGTCTTCCTGGCGGGCGAGGATGTATCCGGCGTAGGAGATGACGGGTTCGTGCCCGACGATCAGGCCTGCCTCGCCCGTGAAGGTGCGGGCCAGCTCGATGATCTCCTCCTCGCCGCCGTCATAGATGGAGCGGTCGTGCCAGGCCTCGTCGGCGCCCGCGCGCGCGAGGATCGCCGCGAAGGTCTCGCGGGCACGCTGGGCGTCGGAGGAGACGGCGACGCTGAACGCGCCGATCTCGCGGGCGAGGGTCGCCCCGAGGCGCGCGGCCTGGTCGCGCCCGGCGTCGGTGAGCGGGCGGGAACGGTCGGGGTAGTTGTAGGCGGCCTGCGCGTGGCGAACGAGAACGAGGGTTGGCATACTTCCAAGCGTAACCGCATCGGGAGGACACCATGGCTCTGGGAGTCGAAAGCGCCTCGGGCATCTGCTCGGCGCGCGAATGCACGAACGCCGCGATCTACCGGATCGACTGGCGTAATCCGGCGATCCACCGCGCCCGCACGAAGACGTGGCTGGCGTGCGAGGAGCACCTCTCCTACCTGGAGGGGTACTTCGCGTATCGCTCGTTCCCCTACGAAGTCTCAGAGTTCGTCGCCCCCTCCTCCCCAGGCGACGAGGAATCAGGCGAGGAGCGCCAGCCTCAGTCCCACTGATCGAGGGGGCGGTCGTTCCAGGTCAGGGCGTGCAGTCCCTTGGCCAGCTCGGAGGCCGAGGCCGGGGCGAAGCCGGGAGCCCACTCGAAGGTGGTCGTGCCCGTGTTCGACATGAAGTGCTTCGACACGAGGGCCTCGTCGATGTCGACCGACAGCCAGGTAGCCAGCAGGCGCGTGAGCGCCCCGTGGATGACGAACACCGCGACGGCGTCCTCCCCCGCCTGCTCGCGAGCCGCCAGTCCCACGCGGCGCACGGTCTCCAGGGAGCGAGCCAAGGCCTCGCACCCGCTCTCCCCGCCTGGCATCCGGTTATCGAGATTCCCCGCGCACCACGACAGGGTCGTGCGCACGTACTCCATCTGAGAGGCGGGATCTGAGGCCATCTCCAGGTCACCCGAACGCAGCTCGCGGATTCCCGGGCACACGAGCGGCGTGAGCCCGTAGCGCGCAGCCAGCGGCGCGGCCGTCAGGCGCGTGCGGTGCAGGCCGGACAGGGCGATGAGCGTGGGAGGGGCCGCGACCTCGCCCTCCCATCGATCCGCGAGGCGGCGCGCCTGCGCCAGGCCCTCCTCGGTCAGGCCGAGGCCTGGGCGGACCGTGTCGAGGGCCCCCAGTCGGTTGGCGGGGGTCTGTCCGTGCCGTACCAGCACAATCTTCACTGCTGCTCCCAGAATGTTCGTTCCATCACGCCGCGCGCCTGTCGTGCCGCGCGCAACCAGTCTTCTTCGAGGGCGGTCAGCCCGCCGCTCCCGTACCCGAGGATAGCGGCAAGGGCGGCGAGCTCCGCGCTGTCACGGGGCACAACGTCAAGCTTCACACCGCTCATGCGCCCGGTCGCCAAGGTATTGCCGGCGCGGATGCGCGTGGCCAGGTCCCAGGCGTTCAAGAGAATCTCTGCGTCCGAGGCTCCCAGCAGCCCGGCGTCGCGAGCAGCCGCAATCGCGTTGGTCGTCGACGACGTGCGCAGGGCCTCAACCTCGCGCCCGTGGCGCATCTGAATGAGCTGAATCGTCCACTCCACGTCGCTGAGGCCACCGGGCCCGAGCTTGACGTGGCGGGCGGGCTCCGTGCCGCGCGGCAGACGCTCGTTTTCCATGCGCGCCTTGAGCAGTCGAATGTCGCGCACCTCCGACTCGCTCACCTGCCGGTAGGCCATCGATTCAAACAGGGCGTGGGCGCGCTGAGCCAGGTCGCTCGATCCGATCGGCCGGGCGCGCACGGCCGCCTGCCGCTCCCACGTGGAGGCCCAGCGCTGCGCATACTCCTCGTGGGAGGCGATCGTGCGGCTCATCGGACCGTTCTTACCCTCGGGGCGCAAGTCGAGGTCGACGACGATGCCGAGTTGGCTGGTGGCCGATCCCAGCAGCTTCTTCACGCGGTTGACGATCGCGGTGGCGCTGGCCGCGGCCTCGGAGTCGGAGGCACCACCCACGGGCTCGTGCAGGGCGATGACGTCGGCGTCGGACGCGTAGGAGCACTCGCGCCCGCCGTAGCGCCCCATCGCGACGAAGGCGACGCTGGCCCGCGAGCTCCCCCACCGCTCGGCATCCTCGCGCCCCGCAATCGCCAGCGCACCAAGCAGGGCCGCGTCCGTCGCGTCCGCGATCGCGTGACCGCGCGGATCGACCCCGCCCAGCAGGTCGCTCATCGCGGCGCGCGTCAGCTCGCGGGTGCGCACGGCCCGCACGCGGGCGGCCGCCTCGGCCGCATCGTCGTGCCGGTCGATGAGCGCCGCAACCTCGCGGGTCAGGCGCTCGGGCGGGCGCGGTGCCAGCTCGGAGTCGTCGTCCAGCCAGGCGACCGCCTCGGGGCGTTTGGCCAAAGCCTCGGCGATCCACCGAGAGTTCGGCAGCATCGTCATGAGCCTGCGGGCCGCCACCCCCGAGTCGCGCAGGAGCGCCAGGTACCAGTGAGAGTCCCCGATATCCTCGGAGAGGATGCGGAAGTTCAGCAGCCCCATGTCGGGATCCGCGCCACCGGCCAGCCACGAGATGAAGACGGGCAGGAGGTGGCGCTGGATGGTGGCGCGCCGGCTCGTCCCCTGAGTGAGCGCGGCAATGTGCGTGAGAGCGCCCGCCGGGTCGCGGTAGCCGATGGCCGCCAACCGGTCGCGCGCCCCCTCGGCGTGCAGAGACGCCTCGTCCTCGCGAAGCTGCGCGGTGGCCGCGACGATCGGCCGATAGAACACGTCCTCGTGCAGGGCGCGCACGCTGGCGCGCACCTCGTCGATCGCCGCGCGGATCGAGTCCGCGTCCGGGTAGCGCGCCGGATCCATCGCGCGCCCCAGCACGCGCAGCTCCCGGTCCTTGTCGGGAATCAGGTGGTTG
Source organism: uncultured Actinomyces sp. (assembly GCA_958349165.1). GTDB lineage: Bacteria > Actinomycetota > Actinomycetes > Actinomycetales > Actinomycetaceae > Pauljensenia. Next base: position 3,088 of record CATWCG010000092.1, read on the forward strand.
CGCCGCATGCGCGGCAGCTGCGTGCGATGCTCGACGGCGCGCAGGAATCGGTAGCAGGACGCCAGCCGGTCGCCGTCCGAACGGGCGATGTAGCCTCCCTCGCGCAGCGCCTCGATCGCCTCCAGGGTGGAGCGCACCCGCAAGAACGCGTCGGTGCGCCCGTGCACCAGCTGCAGGAGCTGGACGGTGAACTCCACGTCGCGCAGGCCGCCGCGCCCGAGCTTGAGCTCACGCGAGGCGTGGGAGCGCGAGATGTTGTCCTCGACGCGTCGGCGCATCGCGCGCGCGGCCTCGACGAAGCCTTCGCGAGCCGAGGCGCTCCACACGTAGGGCTGGGCCGCCTCCTCGAAGGCCCTGCCCAAGCGGGGGTCGCCCGCGCACGCGCGCGCCTTGAGCAGCGCCTGAAACTCCCAGGTCTGGGCCCACTTGTCCCAGTACTGGCGGTAGGACTCGATCGTGCGCACGAGGGCACCGTTGCGCCCCTCGGGACGCAGGTTCGCGTCCACGGTCCACAGCGGCGCCTCGCTTCCCGGGCCCGAACAGGCCGAGGCCGTGGCGGAAGCCAGACGGGTCGCGATCTCCAGGGCGCTTCGTTCGTCCCCGTCCGCCCCGGCCTCGGCGACGTAGACGACGTCCACGTCGGAGATGTAGTTGAGCTCGCGCGCGCCCGTCTTGCCCATCGCGATAATCGCGAAGGGAACCCGCGCCTCCGGGTCGATGTCGCGGCGCGCCAGGGCCAGGGCGGCATCCAAGGTGGCATCCACCAGCGCAGCGATGCGCTCCCCGACGATCGGCATCATCTCCTCGGGGGACGAGCTCGTCAGGTCGTCTGCCGCCAGGTGCAGCACAACGCGGCGATATGCGGCGCGCAAGTCGTCGACGCTGGCCTCCGGCGCGGCCACCCACGCGCCGCCGCCGACGCTGTGGGCCCCCACGGCCTCGTACAAGACGTCCCGAGGATCACCCGGGTCCTCATTGATCGCGACCGCGCGCGCAGGATCAGCGATGACGTAATCGCCCAGCCACTGGCTGGCGCCCAGGATCGCGCACACGCGCCGCCGGGCGCGCTCGTCCGTGCTGAGCGTCTCGACGAGACCCGGGGCCGCCTCCCCCAGGCGCACCGCCTGCAGCAGTGCCTGATCCGGGTCGGCCGACGCGCTCAGATCCGACACCCACGACTCGCCCCGCGGCAGCTCCTCAAGGAAGGCCTGGGCGCGGCGCGCGTCCAGGAAACCCGCGACCCGCAGCTCCTCGGGGGTCACCGCGGGACGACCTTCAAGAATTGCTCGATCTCCTGGCGGGTGATCTGCTGGCGGTACTCGGTCCACTCCTTGCGCTTATTGCGAATAACGTAGTCGAAGACCTGCTCGCCGAGGGTGGAAGCAACCAGCTCCGACCCCTTCATCGCCCGCACCGCGTCCGACAGGGAGGCGGGCAGGGCGTGGATGCCCATCACCTGCCGCTCGCGATCGGACAGATCCCACACGTTGTCCTCCGCCTCGGGCATGAGCTCCATCTTCTTCTCGATGCCATCCAAGCCCGCCGCGATCATGACGGCGAAGGCCAGATACGGGTTCGCGCTCGGATCGGGCGCGCGGTACTCGATGCGCGCGGATCCGCTCTTCTTCGGCTTGTACAGGGGGACGCGCACGAGAGCCGAGCGGTTCAAGTGCCCCCAGCACACGTAGGAGGGGGCCTCTCCCCCGCCCCACAGGCGCTTGTACGAGTTCACGTGCTGGTTCGTGATCGCAGCCATATCCCCCGCGTGGGCGAGGAGACCCGCGATGAAACGCCGCCCCGTCGTGGACAGACGGTACTGGCCCGACGGGGAGAAAAACGCGTTCTCCTCGCCCTCGAAGAGCGACAGATGCGTGTGCATGCCCGACCCCGGGTGCTCGATGAACGGCTTCGGCATGAAGGTGGCGACCAGCTCCTCGCGCAGCGCCACCTCCTCGATGACCGTGCGGGCCGTCATGATGTTGTCGGCCGCACGCACCGGATCCACGGCCCGCAGGTCAATTTCGTTTTGGCCGGGCCCGCCCTCGTGATGCGAAAACTCCACGGGGATACCCATGTCCTCCAGCATGCGCACCGCGCGGCGCCGGAAATCGTTGGAATCCCCACGCGCCACGTGATCGAAGTAGCCCGCCTGATCCACGGGCACCATGCGCTCAGGGGTCACGGGCTGACGCAGGAGGTAGAACTCAATCTCGGGATGCATCATGACGCGGAATCCCGCGTCCGCAGCGCGCTCGACCGTGCGCTCCAGGACACCGCGAGGGTCAGAGGGGGCGGGACGCCCGTCCGGCATGAGCACGTCGCAGAACATGCGCGCCACGGGCTCCTCCTGCGGGCGCCACGGCAGCAGCTGGAACGTCGAGGCGTCCGGCATCAGCAGCATGTCCGACTCAAACACGCGAGTCAGGCCCTCGACGGCCGAGCCATCGAAGCCAATCCCCTCGCTGAACGCATCCTCAAGCTCACCCGGATCGATAGAAATCGACTTCAGGACGCCCGCGACGTCCGTGAACCACAGCCGAATGAAACGGATGTTCTTCTGCGCGACCTCGCGCAGCACGTGCTCCTGATGCGAATCCACCGTTGTCCTCCCGTTAGAATAGACGACGGGCCGACCGCAGGGACTGCGGTCGGCCCGGCATAGGGTCCAGTCTACTTGCCCAGGTTGAAACCCTTCGAGATGGACTCCAGTGCGCCGGTGAGATCGGAGGGAAGCATCCACAGCTTGGACGCCTGTCCGTCGGCGATCTTCGGCAGCATCTCGAGGTACTTGTAGGAGAGCAGCTCGGGCGTGGCCTTGCCCGCGTTGATCGCGGCGAAGACCGTCTGAATGGCCTCGGACTCACCCTGAGCGCGCAGGATCTGCGCCTGACGGGCACCCTCGGCCTGCAGGATCAGGGCTTCCTTCTGACCCTTGGCCTGCAGCACCTGAGCCTCCTGCTGGGCGGAGGCGGCCAGAACGGCGGCCTGCTTGGCGCCCTCGGCCTTCTTGATCTGCGCCTCACGCTCGGCCTCGGCGGTCAGAATCGTGGCGCGCTTGGTGCGCTCGGCGGTGATCTGCTGCTCCATGGCGGCCAGGACTCGCGGCGGCGGCTCGATCGACTTGAGCTCGACGCGGGTCACGCGGATGCCCCACGGGCCCGTCGCCTCATCGAGGACGCCGCGCAGCTGCTTGTTGATGGACTCGCGCGAGGTCTGCGTCTGCTCGAGGTCGAGGGAGCCGATCAGGTTACGCAGCGTGGTCGCGGTCAGCTGCTCGATCGCCTGCAGGAAGTTCGCGACCTCGTAGGTCGCGCTGCGCGGATCGGTGATCTGGAAGTAGATCACCGAGTCGATCGAGACCATCGCCTGGTCGGCCGTGATGACCGGCTGGGGCGGGAAGTTCGCGACCTGCTCACGCAGGTCGATGCGGGCGGCGACGCGGTCCACAAAGGGAACCAACAGGTGGAAGCCACCTCGCATGACCGCCTGGACTCGTCCGAGGCGCTCGACGACGTACGCCTGCGACTGCGGGACAATGCGCACCGCGCGGACCAGCGAGACGACGACGAAAACGATGAGAGCGAAGATGATGACCAGGGCGATGTTGCTAATGAGGTCAGCGGGTCTCATACCGTCTTTCCTTTCTTTTCAAACAAATGCTGCGCGACTCAGGACGCCGGGTCGGCGTAGGGGTGCGTGGGGGCGGGCTGCATGGGCTCGACGGCACTCACGACGGCGGTCGCACCGTCGATGCGATCGACGCGTACCTCGGCTCCCACCGGGATCGACGCGCCCTCGGTGCGCGCGCTCCACTCGCCGCCCGAAAACTGGATGCGTCCGTGTCGCTCGCCCACGACCTCGGTGACGTATCCGGTCTTACCGATCAGCGCGTCGGTGTTCGTACGCGCGTCACCCGCAGATCTCTCGATACGCCCCTTCAGGAAGGGACGCAGA
>CATWCG010000093.1:0-7011 GCA_958349165.1 uncultured Actinomyces sp.
TTGCAGCATTAGAGGCGCGACACGCCGGCGACACGCCGACAGAATGCTTCTAATGGTGCAAAAGCCCCCATTGTGTCTGGGTGGAGGTGGCTTGGGTGTGGACCGCGGGGCCAAGCGGCGCGGGGCTGCGGTTTGGGTGCGACGCTCTTCATGCCCGGACATGACAGGGGGGAATTGCGCCATGAGAGGCGCACGGTCGGGCTCGCCCCACGTCGAGGGCGCCAGCAAACGGGGGGATTTGCAGCATTAGAGGCGCGACACGCCGGCGACACGCCGACAGAATGCTTCTAATGCTGCAAAACCCCCACCATCACGCCTGGTGTCATGCTCCCTCGCTGGCGTCATGCTCCCAATGGGGTTGAACCTGCATGAGGCGTGTCGGCGCGAGCGGTGGGGTGCCCGCCCGCGCGAATGGCGCGTGCGCACGCGAATGAGCCCGCGTGCAACCCGCAGCCGAAGGCGGCGGGCAGAAGCCCGTTCACCGCTTGACGGCGACCGCCAGGCCGTCACCGACGGGCAGCAGCGCGGGAACGAACTCCTCGGATTCACGCAGGTAGTTGACGACCTCGCGGGCGACGACGGTGCGTGCGTCGCGGCGGGCGGGGTCCGCGACCTGGTCGTGCCACAGGGCGTGCACGAAGGCGATGGTGCCGCCGGGGCGCAGGATGCGCACGGCGTGGTCCAGGTACTGGGGTGTCTCGTCCAGGTCGCCGTCCAGGACGACCATGTCGTAGCCGCGCGCGGCCATGCGAGGCAACACGTCGAGGGCGCGCCCGGCGATTAGGCGCGTGCGGTGGGAGGACAGGCCGGCGGCGGCGAAGTTGCGGCGGGCGTGCCCCAGCAGCTCGGACTCGACGTCGATGGTCGTCAGCACGCCGTCGGGCGCCATGCCGTCCAGGAGCCACAGGCCAGACACTCCGGCGCCCGTCCCCACCTCGAGGACGGCGCGCGCCCCGGCCACGGCGGCCAGCATGCGCAGTGCGGCTCCGGTTCCCGGGGACACGGGGGCGGCTCCCAGTTCGGATGCGACGGCGCGCGCGGCGGTCAGAGCGTCGCTCTCCGCCACGTAGTCTTCGGTGTACACCCAGGTCTGGGCCTTGTCCGCCATCGCCGTATCCTCACTCGTATTGGTCGCCTCGGGCAGGTGCGCGCACGCGTTCGCGCCCCTTCCACGCATCAGGGTACAGGCGAGGCGCGCCCTGGGCGTGATGGCGCTCCGGATCCGCGCGAAAACAGCTCCGACGTCCCTTGACAGGCGCTCGTCGGTCAGCCGCGGCGGGCGCTTCCTCGCCGCACCCCGACGCGCGGACCCCGGCCTCGTCGGTGGGGACGAGGCCGGGGCGAAGTCGCGTGGGCTCAGTGTTGGATGGGGGAGACCCCGAGCGGGCGGCCCGCCAGGCCGCGGTTCGTCGACGCCAGGGTGGCGCCGAGGGAGGAGAGCACGTCGGCGGCGGGGCCGGAGGCCACGGCGACGGGCTCGCCGCGGTCGCCGCCCTCGCGCAGCGCGATGTCGAGGGGCACCTGGGCCAGCAGCGGCACCTCGTAGCCCAGCTGGGCGGTCAGGCGCTTGGACACGGACTGGCCGCCGCCCGCGCCGAAGATCTCCAGGCGCGAGCCGTCGGGCTGAGGCAGGAAGGACATGTTCTCGACGACGCCGATGACCTTCTGGTTCGTCTGGGAGGCGATGGAGCCGGCGCGCTCGGCGACCTCGGCTGCCGCGACCTGCGGGGTGGTCACGACGAGGATCTCCGAGGTGGGCAGCAGCTGCGCGATCGAGATGGCGACGTCGCCCGTGCCGGGAGGCATGTCGATGAGGAGGACGTCCAGGTCGCCCCAGAAGACGTCCGCGAGGAACTGCTGGAGGGCGCGGTGGAGCATGGGGCCGCGCCACACGACGGCCTGGCCGTCGGGCACGAACATGCCGATGGAGATGACCTTGACGCCGCCGGCGCCCACGGGCGGGATCATCATGCCGTCGATGACCTGCGGGTCGTGGTCGACGCCGAGCATACGCGGGATCGAGAAGCCGTAGATGTCGGCGTCCATCACGCCGACCTTGAGGCCCTGGGCGGCGAGGGAGGCGGCCAGGTTCGCGGTCATGGAGGACTTGCCGACGCCGCCCTTGCCGGAGGTGACGGCGATGACGCGCGTGAGGGAATCGGGGCGGGAGAAGGGGATTTCGCGCTCGGGGCGGCCGCCGTTGAGCTTCTCGCGCAGCGCCTTCTTCTGGTCCTCGTCCATGACGCCCATCTCGACGGTGACGTTCTCGACGCCGTCGAGGGCGCCCACCCGCTCGGTGACGTCCTTCGTGATTTGGGTGCGCAGCGGGCACCCGGCGGTGGTGAGCAGGACCTTGACGGCGACGGAGGAGCCGTCGATGGTGATCAGGTCGGGGGTCACCATGTTGAGGTCGGTGATGGGGCGACGAATCTCGGGGTCGATGACCTGGCCGAGAGCGTCCATGACGGATTCGAGAGTGACTGGCATGGACTCCACTCTACTGGCCGGTGTGCCCATCTTCTAGGGGACGAGGCTCGGTCGAGGGACGCCCGTCCGCCTCCTGGCCGTCGTGCGCGTCGGCCTTGTCGCGCGAGGCCGTGGCGGCGTCCGCGGCGATCTCGGCGCGCAGGTCTTCGAGCATGTCACGCAGCTCGGAGCGCACGAAGTCGCGCGTGGCGACGTCCTGGAGTGCCAGGCGCAGGCCGGCGATCTCGCGGGCCAGGTACTCGGTGTCGGCGAGGTTGCGTTCCGCGCGCAGGCGGTCCTGCTCGGCGACGACGCGGTCGCGGGCGTCCTGGCGGTTCTGCGCGAGCATAATCAGCGGGGCCGAGTACGAGGCCTGGGTCGAGAACGCGAGGTTCAGGAGGATGAAGGGGTAGGGGTCCCAGGCGGCTTCCTCGCTGATGCCGGCGAGCATCAGGTTCGCGCCGATCCACGCGATGACGAAGATCGTCATGTAGAGGACGAACTTGGGGGAGCCCATGAAGCGGGCGGTGGCCTCGGCGAAGCGGCCGAAGCCGTCGCCGCCGCCGGATGAGCGGCGGAAGAACCAGCGGCGCTTGTCGAGGGGGTTATCCAGACGATCAGCCATCGATGCTCCTTGCCATCATGCGGTCGGTCACGTCGTCGTCGAAGTCTCGCCAGTCCTCGGGCAGCAGCTCGTCGAGGACGTCATCGACCGAGACGGCGCCGTGTAGGTGCCCGTCCTCGTCGACGACGGGCAGGACCGTCAGGTTGTAGGTTGCGAGCAGACGCGTCACGGTAGCGATGTGCGCGTTGGGGTCCACGGACTCGATGTCGCGGTCCAGGATCGTGCCGAGGAGGGTCTGCGGGGGTTCGCGCAGGGCGCGCTGGATGTGCACCATGCCCAGGTATTGGCCGGTCGGCGTCTCCTGGGGTGGGCGGGCGATGAAGGCGACGGTCGCGATCGAGGCCGGGATGTCCTCGCGTCGCACGGCAGCGAGCATCTGCGCGACGGTCGCGTTCGGGCCGAAGATGACCGGTTCTGTCGTCATGAGCGAGCCCGCGGTGGACTCCTCGTAGGTCATGAGTCGACGCACGTCCTCTGCCTCGTCGGGCTCCATGAGGGCCAGCAGGGACTGCGCTTTGGCGGTGGGCAGCTCGGCGACGAGGTCGGCCGCGTCGTCTGGCTGCATGACGTCGAGAACGTCGGCGGCTCGGGCGGCCTCCATCGCCGAGACGATGGCGATTCGGTCGTCGTCACCCAGCTCCTCGAGCACGTCGGCGAGGCGCGCGTCGGTGAGCTGCTGGGCGACCGCCATCTTGCGGTCCTGAGGCAGGCCGTGGATGAAGTCCGCCAGGTCGGCGGGGCGCATGTCCTCCGTGTACTGCAACAGGGCGGTGGCCGCCTGGTTGGAGTCGGTCTTGAGCAGGCCGGAGACCTCGGACACGTCCACCGTGAGGGTTTCGCCGCTGCGCGTGAAGCCCAACGAGGAGGTGCGCACGCGCTGGACGTGCAGGGTGGAGATGACCCAGTCCTTGGGGCGGCGCTGGCGCATCGCCACGTCGAGGATGCGCACCTGCCCGGAGCCGTCGTTCATGGTGACGACGCGGTCGAAGAGCTCGGAGAGCACCAGGGTTTCGATGGGGCGCTGCGTGAAGGATCGGATGTTGAGCAGGCCCGTGGTGATGACGGAGCCGGATTCGATCGAGGTCACGCGGGTGAGCGGCAGGAAGACGCGCTTACGCGGGCCGACCTCGACGACGAATCCGATGACGTTGGCCTCGGATTTCAGCCGAAAGATGACAACGACGTCGTGAATCTTGCCGACCTGGTCGCCCAAAGGGTCGAAAACACCGGTGCCCGCGAGCTTTCCGATGTACACGCGCCGGCCCTTGGTGCCTAGCTCAATAGATGCAATGCTCACCTAATCATTTTAGGCTGATGACGTTCGATGCGTCGTGACGGCGAGCCGGTGCCCGCGGGACAGTGAGTCCCACGCCACCTGCCCCGGAGGATTGGAGAGAGAATGCCCGTCGTGATGGAACCGAAGATGCCCACGGGTACTGAGGTCGCCTCCTACCAGACCTACGCGCAGGCGCGCGCGGCGGTCGACTTCCTGTCCGATAGTGGCTTCGACGTATCGTCGATCACCATCGTTGGGACGGACCTGCACATGGTGGAGCGAGTGACGGGCCGTCTGACGATTGCCCGCGCCTCGTTGTCGGGGGCCTCCAGCGGTGCGCTGTGGGGAGCGCTCATGGGCATGTTCATGTCGGCGGGCCAGAATGCCGGCGGGACGGGGCTGTGGGTCGGCGGCGGCATCGTCATCGGCGCTCTGGTGGGAATGGCGCTGTCCGCGCTGATGTTCATCGTGCGCGGGCGCAACCGTGACCTGGTGTCCTCTCAGCAGGTCGTGGCCCTGCGCTACGCGATCCTGGCGTCGGCGGATATCGACCGTGCCTTCATGCTCTTGCAGCGCACCCCCGGCAACACGACCCGCCCCAAGCGTGCGCGCGCGGAGGCCGAGCGTCCCCGCAAGGATTCCGTGGGTTTCTTCCCCGACGGCCGCCCGCGTTTCGGCGCGGCGACCAAGGATGGGATGGTCCCCGGTGGGGATGCGCAGCCCGAGGCCGCGGCTGCGTCGAGCACGAACGAGGCCGTGGCACCGTCGCAGGTCATGCATGCCGAGTCCTCGGTGTCCTCCGCGTCGGAGAGCGGACCGGCGCAGACTGTACCGCCCGCTCAGCCCGCGCCCGCTCAGCCCGCGCCCGAAGGACGCGACGACGCCCCGGCCTCGTCCCCTGAGGGAGACCAGACCGAGGCGTCGGATCAGCGTTCCTGAGCGGCGCGCTTCCAGCGACGCAAACCGAGCGGGGCGCTCTTAGCGTCCCTGCACGCGCGCGATCCACTCCTCGACGTCTGCGATCGTGCGCGGGATGTCCTCGGAAATGCGGGTGACGGTGCCGTCGGCGCCCACCACGACGTCGTCCTCGATGCGCACGCCGATGCCGCGGTATTCCTCGGGGATCAGCAGGTCGTCGGCGCGGAAGTACAGGCCCGGTTCGATCGTGAAGACCATGCCAGGTTCGAGCAGGGCGCCCTGGTAGAGCTCGGCGCGGGCCTTCGCGCAGTCGTGCACGTCCAGGCCGAGGTGGTGGCTGGTGCCGTGCGGCATCCAACGGCGGTGCTGCTGGCCGGTAGTGGCCAGGGACTCCTCGGGGGTGACGGGCAGGATGCCCCACTCGTACAGGCGGGCGGCGATGACCTCCATGGCGGCGTCGTGCACGTCCTTGAAGCGGCAGCCCGGCTGGTTCGCGCGCGCCAGGGCGGCCTCGCAGGCGTCGAGGACGGCCTGGTAGACGCGGGCCTGAACCTCGGTGAAGCGGCCGTTGACGGGCAGCGTGCGCGTAATGTCGGCCGTGTACAGGGAGTCGACTTCGACGCCGGCGTCGACGAGCACCAGGTCGCCCTCGCGCACCTCGCCGTCGTTGTCGATCCAGTGCAGCGTGTTCGCGTGGTTGCCGGAGGCCGCGATGGTCTCATATCCCAGGCCGTTGCCCTCCTCGCGGGCGTTGGCCGCGAAGGCGCCTTCGATGACGCGCTCGCCGCGGCGGTGGCCCACGGCGCGCGGCAGGACGCGGATGATGTCCTCGAAGCCGGCCTTGGTGACCTCGACGGCGCGCTTCATCTCGTCGAGCTCGAAGGCGTCCTTGATGAGGCGGATCTCGGAGAGGTGCTCCTCGAGGGCCTCGTCTTCTTCGCGCGCGTCGTCGCCAAACGGCAGGCCCGCCTGGATGCGGATCTCGTTGACCATGTTTTCGATCTGGGCGTCTACGCCGCGCACGATGCGCAGGCTGACCTGGCCCGCGTCTTTGGACAGGGCGTCGCGCAGCGTGTCGATGTGGCGGGTCTCCAGGCCGGTCGCGGCCGACACCTCGTCGAGGGAGGGGCGCGCGCCCACCCAGAATTCGCCGTAGCGCGGGTTGGCGTAGAACTCCTTGGAGGAGCGCGAGGCGCGGGGCTTGAAGAAGAGCAGGGCCGTGTGCGTGCCGTCCTCGTTCGGTTCGAGGACCAGGACGGTGTCGGGTTCCTTTTCGGCGCCCAGGCCCGACAGGTGCGCGAATGCGGAGTGTGCGCGGAAGCGGTAGTCGCAGTCGTTCGAGCGGACCTTGTAGGGGCCGGCGGGAACGACCAGGCGCTCGCCGGGGAAGGGGGCGCCGGCCTTGAGGGCGCGGTCGCTGAGGAAGTCGGCGACGCGTTCGCGTTCGGGCAGCTGGGTTGGGCGCGGTGCCCATCCGGTGCCGATGAACTCGCGGAACGCGGCGGATTGAGGCTGACGGGAGCGGCTTTCGCCTCGGTCGGCCATTGACTGTGATTCTTCTTCGCTCATGGGGCACATTCTACGGCTCCTCGGCCCCTCGGGCGGGTTCGATGGTCATGACAAACCCCGGCCTCGTTCCTGTGCGTCGCGTGGGCGCGTGGGACGAGGCCGGGGCTCGGAGATGTGTATACGAGACAGACCAGGCCGGGCTCGGAGGCGGGGATGT
>CATWCG010000094.1:0-6978 GCA_958349165.1 uncultured Actinomyces sp.
GCACCTCCGCCGCCCGCAAGTTCGACTGCGAGGCCTGGCTGCCCACCCAGCAGCGTTACATGGAGGTCACCTCGACCTCGAACTGCACGACGTTCCAGGCGCGCCGCCTCGGCATTCGCGAGCGCCGCGAGGACGGCATGGCCCCGGTCGCCACGCTCAACGGCACGCTGGCCACGACCCGCTGGATCGTCGCCTTCCTGGAGAATCACCAGCGCTCTGACGGTTCCGTGTACGTGCCCGAGGCGCTGCGCCCCTACCTGGGCGGACTCGAGGTGCTGAGCCCGGTCGCTCGATGAACCACGAACGCTTCCTGACGGTCCCCTCCACCGGGGAGGCTGCCCGCCCCTTCGAGGAGCTCCTCGACGAGGCCTCGGCCGCCCTGCCCGCCGGGTTCCCGTCGGCCGCGTCGCAGGTCCTGGTCGCGCTCGACATCGACGGTACGATCCTGACCCCCGCGGGGGCGACGCCGCGCGTCCTGGAGGGGATCCACGGCCTCGCGGACGCGGGCGCCCAGGTAGTCATCGCGTCGGGCCGCGCGCTCGAGGGCGTCACCCCGGTCCTGGGCGCCCTGAACTTCATGGACGGGTGGGCGCTGTGCAACAACGGCGCGACCCTCGTGCGCGTCAGTGGCGGACAGTGTGAGATCGTCGAGGAGCACACCTTCGTTCCCGGCCCGATCTTGGAGGAGATCGCTTCGGCAGTGCCCGGCGCTGTGTTCGCGTCGATGCCGCACCCCAACATCCTGCTCTCCGCACCCTTCCCGAACGACGAGATCGAGGGCAGCGATCACCGCATCGTGTCGATGGAGGAGCTCGCCTCCACGCCTACCCCGAAGGTCGTCGTGCGCGCCGCCGACATGGACCGCGAGGAGTTCGACCGGATCCTGTCCTCCCTGGACGTGTCACGCAGTCACGAGGTGTTCGTCGGCTGGACGTCCTGGGCGGACATTGAGCCGCTCGGCGTGACCAAGGCGACCGGCCTGGAGGAGCTGCGGGCGCGACTGGGGGTTCCCGCCGCCGGGACCGTCGCCGTTGGGGACGGCACGAACGACATCGCGATGATCGAGTGGGCGGCCTTCGGCGTTGCCATGGGGGGCGCGTCCGACGAGGTGCGCTCCCACGCCGATCACGTGACGGCCGCCGTCGAAAACGACGGTGCCGCCGCCGTCATGCAAGCGATCATGCGCCGCTGCGGGGCCGGCGGCCGCTGAGCTGAGCTAGTTTTTCTGGGGTTCGGGTGTCATCAGGTCGATGAGCCAGGGCATGGCCGAGGAAGGGTTCGGGCCCTTCTCGTTCGGCATGATGGTCGGCCAGGCTTGTCGTGCACGTTTTACGGCCTCGGGGAAGCTAGCAATCGGGAACCTTGCGGTGAGGTCCTTGTCCCCCGTGAGACTGTTGCTGCGCGCGAGTCTGACGCAGTCGTGAGTTTCCGTATACGCTCGTCTGTCAGCGGTATGCCACAGCAGCCATAGTTCGAAGCATGGGTTGGTAACGACTGCATCAACGGTAGTAGAAGACTGACATTCCCGCAAAACCTCATCAAGCTTTTGATGCTGATCAACATCAATGACGAGAATCGCTTGGTCGAAATCGCCGCGTCGCTTCGATTTGAGGTACTCGGTGAATACTCTCGAAGGATCTTTGCCGATAGGTTTGATCGAAAAAGTTGCATGGCGGGGACGCAGGTGTTGACGCAGTAGCTCAAGGTACTGACGTTCAGTGACCAAGCCCTCGGTGAATAGCGCATAACGTATCTTGAGTTGTTTTGCGTTGCGTGATTTACGTGTATTGCGTCGTCCCATCGACTCTCACTCCTCTTCTCCGGTACGAGGATTGAGGAGTTTGTGAATGAGCGAAGGAACGGTGTAAGGCACTCCGCCGAATCGTCCCTCAAGGTACTGTTTGACGATGTTGCTGCCCTTCTGAAGAGGGAAATCTGCGAGATTGAAGAGTTCGCTGACGCCGTCGCTATCTTTCTCCACGAACCACACCTGCTCACGCTTTTCTCTGTCGCCGCGGCCAGCGTCGAGCAGTGTCATGTCGTGGCTTGTGAAAATGAGTTGAGCTCCGCTTGTATTCACCGAAGGGTCCTCAAACCAGTCGATGATGAGGTGAGAAAGCTGAGGGTGAAGGCTTGAACCCAGTTCGTCGACGACGAGAACGCGACCGTTCCTAAGTGCGCTCACGACGGCTGTTCCCAGTGCAAGCCACGCCATGGTGCCTGTGGACTCGTCGGAGTGCCTGAGCCTTCCGCTATTCGTACCGTGTCGGAAAAAGAGATTGCGTGCGATGAAGTTGCTCAGGTCTCTTTCCTCCTCGGAGGACTGATCCGGCTGTTCATCCTGCACATCGTCGGCTGTGGGTGTCAGCATGCGTGTGATGAGCCGGGCAAGCTGTGGCGGAATTGCATGCTCCTCCACCTCAATGTTGGTGATGCCGGTGTCTGCGATTTGCGCGAGGGTGACGAGGTCATCGAGACGTAGACTCCGTTCTTGGAGCTGTCGTGCGATGCGACCAAGGCGGGCGTTGACTTCGTCATCGCCAACGTGATAGAGGTCAAATCCGCGCATGAGAGCTTCCCAGATGGGCGTCACGGTTTCGTGGTTGAATTGGGCAGCGCGGGAAAGAGCGAGTTCACGTCGGGCAACGTGGGGTATCCTTTTCAGGCCCTTGACTCGCCCGTCAGCATTGCGCACGAACACTTCTTTCCACCGAGTGCTGACGACATGCAGGGACTCTTCGGTGACGCCGTCAGCATCCGTCGCAAATCGATAGGCGTAGCGTTGGCCGGAGAAGATGAACTCGAGTTCAAAGGTAGCGGGAGCTGTCGTCTGTCCCGGGATAAGCGCAAAGGGGGCTCGAGGGAACTGTGGTTTTTCGAGCCATGATGTTGCCGAGGAACCGATGGCTCCGAGCATGTAATGGAGCGCGTCGAGAACGTTAGTCTTGCCGGAAGCGTTCGCCCCGTAGATGCCGTCCACGTGGTGGATGTGGTCACTCCACTGTGTGCCCGTGGGAGGGCGGAGCGTCTTGAGTGTGGGACGCGCCAGGTCGAGGGTTGCCTCATCGCGGAACGATCGGTGGTTCTCAAACGTGAATCGTAGGAGCTGCATACGGATAGTCTACATTAGCGTTCCTAGATTGATAAAAATTATCGAAAGTCAAGCGTTCCTGATCTGACTTGCCTGCTGAGTGCCTCGTTTGCAGAGCGTCAGCCACTCGCCCATGATCGCGAAGGCGCGGTCCAGGTCCCCGATCTGGCAGTGCTGAGCCATGTCCGGGTCCTCGGCCTCGTGAAAGGCGCGCACGTCCAGCTCTGCCGCGTTCGCCAGCGCCCGGCGCACGTCTCCTAGCCGCTCGAAGGGCACGTACTGGTCCGCGTCCCCGGCGAGGACGAGGCATGGCTGGGTGATCCGGCCCTCGAACGGTTTCATCGTGTAGTCGCCAAACGCCCGCAGTACCTCGCTCGGCCTGCTCAGCCCGGTCAGATGCGAGGCCTGCTGCAGTTTCCACGACAGGTCCGCGCTGAGCCGTGAGGTCGTCCTCAGCGCGGCGTCGATGAGCCACGCGGGCCTCGGGTTTGCGACGACCGCATCCGCAATGGGACGCAGGGGACGAGGCAGTGGCACCGTCAGGCCGTCCAGGAGCCGGTACATCATGTCGAAGGCGATGACGTGCGTGATGCGCGGGCAGTGGGCGGCCGCCCGCATGACCAGGTACCCTCCGAAGGACACGCCGAGGGCGGCCGCGCTCTCCACGCCGAAGTAGTCCAACACCGCGTCCGTGGGGCGCTCCCACTCGGGCTCGAGAGGCGTGCCGGCCATGGCCGTGTGCCCCTGGCCGGGCCCATCGAAGGTGATGATGTCGAAGGGACGGGTCGGGAAGTGGGACGCGAAGTCGATGATCTCCTCCGCGTAGCCGTCGAATCCGTTCATCATGACGAGCGTGTGCGGCGTGCCCGCGGGGGCCTGCTCCCGGTGAACCGGGTCCGCCTCCCATCGCATCGCGGTCAGCTCCCCACCGCGATAGGGAACCGTGTGCCGGGCGAGCGCGAGGCCTTCGTGGGCCTCGTCGAAGGCGGCTGACATGGCGTCGATGAAGCGCCGCTTGCGCGGGTCGCCGGCGCCCAGGTAGAAGGCCGCGAGCTCGTAGAGGCGCCACGCGGCATCCGCCTCCCCCTCGGATGAGAAGCGCTCGGCGAGTCGCTGCGCGAACGTCGTGATTTCCTTCGTCGATCGAAGCTGGGGGAGCGTGGTGGCGGCTATTTCGTCCATCCCCGCGCGATCGAGGATCGGCTGGAAGGTCCTGTTGAGCTGCAGATCAAATTGGCGGTTGCCGGTGTAGTGCGTGAACATGCGTCGAGACTATGCCTCGATATCGCGGTGAGGAACACACAATACCTCACGGTCTGTCGGATACCGGACGAGGCGATCGACATATGTAGGATATGACTATCGATAGGCGGCAAGTGATCGGAGAACAATGTACCTTCGAAGCCAGAGTAAGCACGGGCGCGACGCCGAGAAGAACCTGGACCTGCGCATCCGCAAGACGCGCCGCGCGATCCGCTCCGGCCTCGTCAAGGCATGCGAGGCTAAGCCCTACGCGCAGGTGAGCGTCGCGGACATCTGTCGCACGTCGATGGTCTCGCGCACGACCTTCTACGACCACTACGCCGACAAGGACGCCCTCCTGGCCGAAGTGGTGTCCTTCCTCCTCGAGGAGATCACGCCGGCGCTCGAGGGCCTCTGGCTCGGGGGAGAGGGCGACGCCCGGGCGGCCGCTCGGCACCTGGCGGACGTCTACGCGCGCAACGGACGCGCCCTGACAACCCTGCTCGCCATCCGAGTGGGTGGCGACGGAGACCTGCACGAGCAGCTGTATCGGACGTGCTGTTCGGTATTTACCGATTGGGCGCGCGGACGCGTCGACGACGAGGTGCTCCCCCTGGCCTCGGACGTCTACGCCTCCGTCGTCCTGACCTTCATCGAGCGCAGCGCGCAAAAGCCCCTCACGGACAAGGAACTCGCCGCGATCGACCGTGCCCGCGAGCTCTTCATCGAGGGCTTCGGTGCTCAGTGACTCGGTACGTTGTACTGCTGCGTTATCTAGCATCGCTCATCGATACTGGACGGCGTGTTCGATAAGTGGTCGCAGGTCCCCGTCGGAGCGTGCGCGAAAGTGTTACCGTTAGCGCATTCCAGGCCCCGGCCTCGTCAATGAAGACCCAAGGAGCACCCATGCGCACCGACCCCCGCGCCGCCATCGCCGCCGCCGACACCGCGCTCGGCATCGAATTCGGTTCGACCCGCATCAAAGCCGTCCTCATCGGCCCCGACCACGAGGTCCTCGCCACCGGCGGCCACGGGTGGGAGAACCACCTGGAGGGCGGCCTGTGGTCCTACGTCCTCGACGAGGTTCTCGCCGGCCTGCAAAGCGCCTACGCCTCCCTGGTCGCCAACGTTCGTGAGCGCTACGACGTCACCCCCACGTCTTACGGGTCGATCGGCATCTCGGGCATGATGCACGGCTACCTCGCCTTCGACGCCGACGATAGCCTGCTCGCTCCCTTCCGCACGTGGCGCAACACGAACACGGGACGCGCGGCCGACGAGCTGACCCGACTTTTCGGCTTCAACATTCCCCTGCGCTGGTCGATCGCCCACCTGCACCAGGCGGTCCTCGACGCCGAGGAACACGCGCCGCGCGTCGCACGCCTAACCACCCTGGCCGGCTGGGTCCACTATCGGCTGACGGGTCGGCACGTCCTGGGCGTCGGCGACGCCTCGGGCATGTTCCCGATCGACTCGACGACGGGCACCTACGTCGAGTCCTACCTCGACCAGTACGAGGCCCTCGTCGGCGACCGGGTCCCTTGGCGTCTGCGCGACGTCCTCCCGACCGTGCTGAGCGCCGGCGAGGACGCCGGCGTGCTCACCCCCGAAGGAGCCGCGCTCATCGACCCGACCGGCACGCTGCGGCCCGGCATCGCGCTCTGCCCGCCCGAGGGCGACGCAGGGACGGGCATGATCGCGACGAACGCGATCGCCCAGCGCACCGGCAACATCTCGTGCGGCACGTCGGTCTTCCTGATGGCCGTCCTCGAGCGCTCCCTCACCGAGCTGCACACCGAAATCGACATGGTGACCACCCCCGACGGCTCGCCCGTCGCCATGGTCCACTCGAACAACGGCGCGTCCGAGATCGACGCGTGGGTGGGGTGGTTCGCGGACTTCGCCCGCCTCGTCGGCGCCGACGTGAGCGTCCCCGCGATCTACGACGCGCTGTACAACCACGCGCTGACCGGCGACGCCGACGCCGGCGGCGTCATGGCCTACAACACCCTCTCCGCCGAGCCACTCGTCGGTCAGGAGGCCGCGCAGCCCGTGTTCACGCACACCGCCGAGGCGCGCGTGACCCTCGCGAACGCCGTGCGCGCCCAGCTCATGAGCGTCTTTGCGGCCGTGCGCATCGGCGTCGACATCCTGCGCGAGGAGGGGGTGCGCCTCGACTCGCTCTTCGCCCACGGCGGCCTCTTCAAGACCCCGGGCGTCGCCCAGCAGATCCTCGCCGACTCGCTGAACATCCCCGTCTCCGTTGGTGACACCGCGGGCGAGGGCGGCGCGTGGGGCATCGCGGTACTCGCGCGCTACCGTGCGGTCCTCGCAGGGGGCGAGGCTGGCCTCGCGCTACCGGAGTACCTCTCTGAGCGCGTCTTCGCGGGCGCCTCGGTCTCGACTCTGGAGCCCACCGCCGAGGGCGTGGCCGGGTACGAGCGTTTCCTCGACGCCTACCGCGCGGCCCTGCCCGGCGTGGAGGTCATCGCCCGGGGCCGCTGACGAGGCCGGGGCCGCTGACGAGGCTGGACCGCTGACGATCATCGCTGGGGCCGCTGACGAGGCTGGACCGCTGACGATCATCGCTGGGGCCGCTGACGAGGCTGGACCGCTGACGATCATCGCTGGGGCCGCTGACGAGG
>CATWCG010000095.1:0-6957 GCA_958349165.1 uncultured Actinomyces sp.
CGATCGACCGGCGTATCCAACGGGTCCACCAATGACCACCGCAAGGCGATCCTGCCCTTTCTGCGCGACCTCGATGTCATCGCCTACCTGCGCTTTGCATCCGTCTATCGTGCCTTCGATACGCTCGAGGATTTCGAGGATGCGATCCAGGCGCTGCGCGAGCGCTCGCAGGCCCCGGCGGCGCCCGATGAGGTGGGTGAGGAGCCCCTCAGCGCCCCCACGCCCCCCAAGAAAACCCGCAAGACGCGCGCGAGTCGCAAGCGTGCGGCCGGTCCGACCCTGCTCGGAGACGAGTAACGCCCGCATCCAGGCGATGCGGGCGTCTCGGTGGGGAGGGTGACCGATGCCTAGCGGTGCTCCTCGTTGGTGCCATGGCCTCCCGACGTCAGCCTGCGCATGGCGGCGCTCGCCTCGCTGGTGACGTCTGAGGCCGCTTCACGCGCCTCCGCAACCTTTTCTGACATGGACTCGCGCGCCCCGGCCACCGCCTCGGACACGGCCTCGCGGGCGCCGGCCGCCGCCTCGGAGGCAGCTCCGCGCGCGTCCGCCACGGCCTCGGACATGGACTCGCGCGCGTCCGCAATGCGCTCGGACATGGACTCGCGTGCTGCGGAGAGGGATTCTCGTGCCCCGGCCACGGCCTCGGACACGGCCACGCGGGCGCCAGCCACGGCCTCGGAGGTCGCCCCGCGTGCGCCCACGATCTGCTCGCGCACCTTCTTACGCATGACCTTGCCCAGCTGGGAGCGCGGCAGCTCGCTCATGACGACGACCTGACGGGGCAGGGCGTAGTGCGCCAAGGACTTTTCTGCCCACTTGCGCAGGTCCGTGAGCGTGACCGACGCGCCGGCCTCGAGCACGACGGCGGCGACGACGTCCTCGCCGCTCTCGCCGGCGGGGACCCCCACGGCAGCCACGTCGAGGATGCCGGGCATCGTGCGCACCGCATCTTCGACCTGAGAGGGATAGACGTTGAAGCCGGAGGAGTTGATCATCTCCTTACGTCGGTCCGCCATGTAGATAAAGCCGTCGCGCACCTGGACCAGGTCGCCCGTGCGCAGCCAGCCGTCCGCGGTGAACACCTCCGCGGTCTCCTCGTCCTGATTCCAGTACCCGGAAAAGACCTGCGGGCCGGTTGCGATGAGCTCGCCGACTGCGCCGTCCTCGACGTCACGCGCGGGGTCCTCGGGGTCGACGCTGCGCTCCTTCTTTGAGGGTTAGGGGATACCCAGCGCCCCGCGCGCCCGCGAGGAGGCCAACGGGGAGCCGAGGAGGATCGGGGATGCCTCGGTCATGCCGTAGCCTTCGATCATGAGGCCGCCGGTCGCCTCCTCCCACTTGTGGGCCAGAGGCGCCGACAGGGGCATCGCACCCGACAGGGAGAAGCGGATGGAGGACAGGTCCACGTCCGTGCCCTCGGCTGCCGCCAGCAGGCGCTCGTACATGGGGGGCACGCCCAGGAAGAACGTGCAGGGGAGTCGGCGCTGGGCGGCCAAGACCAGGGCGGTGTCGAATTTGGGGAACATGGCGATCGTCGCCCCCAGGCGCAGGCCAGCCAGGAAACCGATCGTGAAGCCGAAGGCGTGGAAGAGGGGGAGGATGCAGTAGAAGACCTCGGCGCCCTCGTGCAGGACCGGCACCCACGCGATGGACTCCTCGACGTTGGCGCCCAGGTTGGCGTGCGTGAGAGCCGCCGCCTTGGGCACGCCCGTCGTGCCGCCCGTGTGGATCAGCAGGGCGACGTCGTTCATGGAGGAGGGACACTGCCCGTCCCAGGGCGTCGCGGCGCGCATCGCCCGCGACCAGGAGCGAGCCCAGGCGGGACGTGGGCTCGCGAGCTGTTCGCGCTTGTCGCGCGCCGCCTTCAGGGGGAGCTTGAGCGCCATTCTCGAGGCCGTGGGAAGCGCCGTCGTCAGGTCCATCGAGAAGGTGGTGTGACCGCGCCCGAGGAACGACAGTTTCTCCAGGGTCTTCGACCAGGCGATGGTGACGCGGGCGCCGTGGCGCTCGTACTCTCCCTGCAGCTCGCCGGAGGGTGCGAGCGGGTTGTGTTCGACGACGATGGCGCCGAGCAGCATCGTTCCGAGGACCGCGACCGCGTGCTGCGGGCAGTTGGGCATGACGAGGGCGACGCGGTCGCCGGGGCGCACGCCCGCCTGATGGAGTGCGCCCGCGCAGCGGCGCATCTGTTCGGCCAGCTCGGCGTAGGTGAGCTGGCGCGCGAAAAAGTCGATGGCGGCGCGCTTCGGGTAGCGGGAGGCGACCTCCAGGACCATCTCAGGGATTGGCTGGGCGGGGGTGGCGATCTCGTAGGCTACTCCGGGCGCGTAGAGCGCGCGTAGCCTCGACGTCAGGTCCATCTGTCCTCCTTTGGGGATGCTTCCCCTACGATACCGTAAGTTACGGTCTCGTTTGACCAGCTGGGAACGCGACGAAGGCGACAGTCTTAGAGCGGAGTCGCGATCAGTCGGACCGTCTCGGGCAGGTGCGTGAGCTCCTCGAGCGCCTCGCGGCCAAGGCCCGCGGAGATGTCGGTGAGCACGTAGCCGACCTCGTCGACGGTGGCCAGGATCTGCGCATCGACATTCGCTTCGGAGGCGGCGAAGATCTGGTTGACGCGGGCCATGACGCCGGGGACGTTGCGGTGAATGAGGCGGATGCGGTAGCGCGAACGCTTGCCGATGTTCATCGTCAGGTTCGGCAGGTTCACGCTCATGTCCGTGGAACCGCTGGCCTGGTAGTCGCCGATCTTGGCGGCGACGAAACGGCCGATGTCGTACTGCGCCTCCTCCGTGGAACCGCCGATGTGGGGGGTGAGGATGACGTTGTCGAGGGTGGCCAGGGGAGAGGAGAAGGGGTCGCCGTTGGCGCGCGGCTCCTCGGGGAACACGTCGATGGCAGCGCCGCCGAGGTGTCCGGACACGAGCGCGGCGTGCAGGGCCTCCACGTCGACGACGTGTCCGCGCGAGAGGTTGATGAACAGGGCGCCCGGCTTCATGAGTTCGAACTCGGTGCGGCCGATCAGGTTCGTGTTGGACTCCTGGCCGTCGACGTGCACGGAGATGACGTCGGCCTCGCGCAGGACAGCTTCCATCGTGGGCATCTGCGTGGCGTTGCCCAGGGCAAGGCGCTCGGCGGCGTCGTAGAAGATGACGTTGAGGCCCATGGCCTCAGCCAGGACGGATAGCTGGGTGCCGATGTTGCCGTAGCCGATGATGCCGAGCGTGTGCCCGCGCACCTCGTGGGCGCCGTCGGAGCTCTTATCCCACACGCCGCGGTGCAGGCGCGAGTTCTTCACGGTCACGCGGCGCGAGAGGTCGATGATCTCGCCGATGGCGAGCTCGACGACGGAACGCGTGTTGGAGTAGGGGGCGTTGAAGACGGCCACGCCCATGTCGGTGGCGGTGTCCAGGTCGATCTGGTTCGTGCCGATGCAAAAGGCCCCGATGGCCTTCAGGTTTGGACGCGCGCGCAGGACCCGCTCGGTGACCTCCGTCTTGGAACGAAGCCCCAGGTAGTCCACGCCATCGAGGGCCGCGATCAGGTCGTCCTCGGACAGGGCACCTGTGACACGGGTGACCTCGATACCGAACTTCGCGAAGATGTCGTCGGCGATGGGGTGCGGGTTTTCCAGAAGCAGTGCGCGTGTCATGGTTCCATCATGGCAGATGAGAGGGCGACCAGCGTGGGGTCCTCACTGTGTGGTCACTCGCTACCACTCTTCCATGCCGGCGGGCAGGGGGCCGGCGTGCACGACGTGGACGTCGTGCGTGGCGCGCGTGAGGGCGACGAACAGGTCGCCGGTCCCGTCGCTCATGATCTCGCAGGGCTCCACCAGGATGACGGAGTCGAACTCGAGCCCCTTGGAGGCGTTGGCGGACAGGAGGGCGACGCGCTCGGACAGGGCGGTCTCGCCGTCCACGTCGGCGCCCCACGCCCGGGCGCGCTGCGCGCCGACGATGATGGCGATGCGCCCGCGCGAGGCACCGGCCTCGCGATCGAGCCGCTGCTCGGCCTCGCGCTGGGCATCGACGACGGCGCGCCACAGGGGGCTGTCACGGCGCGACGAGGCCGGGGCCTCCTTGGGCGCGTCCACGTGAGTCACGCGGTAGCAGTCCTCGACGTCACGCACGGCGGTCATCGGGTAGAGGACGGGCGCTCCGGCGCGCGCCACCACGCCCTCGGCGAGCGAGGTGAGGGTCGCGGGCGTCCGGTAGGACACGGTGAGCGCATACTCGGCGGCGAAGGCACGAGCAGCCGGCCCCAGGGCCTTCTCCCACGAGGGGGGCCGCGTGGAGCCCCGGCGCTGGTCGAGGTCGCCGACGACCGTGAGGGAACGCGAGGGACAGCGGCGCAGCAGGGCGCGCCAGGCCATGGGGGACAGCTCCTGGGCCTCGTCGACGACGATGTGGCCGTACGCCCACGTGCGGTCCTTGGCCGCTCGCTCGGACAGGGGAGCCCACGACTCCTGCGCGGCGCTGTGCTCGGCGAGCATCTGGGCGGTGACGATGCCCCCGCCCAGGTTCTGTCCCTCAATGGCCGCGTGCGCCCGCTCAAGCTCTGCCGGATCCATCTCCTGGGAGGGAGCCGAGGAGGAAGGCATGGGCCCCAGCAGCTCCTCGCACTCGTCCAGGATCGGCACATCCGACACCGTCCAGGGCGCGCAGCGCGGCCTCACGAGGAGCGCCAGCTCGTCGGGGCGCAGGGGAGACTTGGCGCGCCTGTTGGCCGCCGCCAACACCTCGGGGCGTGCGTAGAGCCTGCGCAGCAGCGTCTGCGCGCTCGTCGGCATCCACGCCGTATTGATCGCGCGACGACAATCGACGGAATCACGAATCTCGATGAGCCACGAGCGCTTCACCTCCGGATCGACGCCGCCCTCGGAATCCGCATCCCCGGCCTCGCGCGCCAGGCGCAGCGCCAGCACGTCCATGAGCTCGCGCGCGAAAGACTCCCGCGCCACGTTGTGCGGCCGCCCCGAACGCTTGGCACGCCTCCGGGCGCCCTCCACGTCCGCGCGCGTCAGCGTCACCGTCCGGTTCCACACGCGCAGCTCCTGGTCCTCCCGGGGGAGCTTCGCGAGCGCGCGCACCGCCTCCTTGACGATTGCCGCCCACGCCGGGAGCCCCTTGATCCGAGCCACGGCCTCGTCCTCGCTGGCCCGGGCATGCACGCCCGGAACCAGGTCGCCCACCGTCACCGACACGACACCCGTCTCGCCCAGGGACGGCAGGACCTGCTCGATGTAGCGCAAAAACAGGCGAGAAGGACCAACGAGCAGCACGCCCGAGCGCTCCAGGCGCTCGCGGTGGGCGTACAGGAGATACGCGATGCGGTGCAGAGCGACCGCGGTCTTGCCGGTGCCCGGCCCACCCTGGACGACCAGGAGGCCCTTGTCAGAGGCGCGGATGATGCGATCCTGCTCGGACTGGATCGTGGCGACGATGTCGCCCATGCGCCCGTCGCGCGCCTCGCTGAGCGCATGCATGAGCGCGCCCTCGCCCTGCAGCTCCAGGCCGTGCGCGGCCGAGGCATCGAGCAGCTCGTCCTCCAGCCCCGTCACGCGCCGATCACGCGTCGAAATGTGGCGGCGACGCACGACCCCCTCCGGCTTGGCCGACGTCGCCTGATAGAAGGGACGCGCAGCTGGGGCACGCCAGTCGACGAGCAGGGGAGTCCCGTCATCATGGGACAGCGACAGGCGCCCGACGTGACGCGTCGACGAATCCACCATGTCGAGGCGGCCGAACACCAGGCGCTCCTCCACGCCCTCCAGGCGCGCGGCCATCTCACCCAAGTGCGCCGAGAGAGCCTCGCGCTCCGTCCACGCCTGCGCGTTACCGACACCATGGGTCGAATGAACGCGACCCTGGCGCTCGCGGTAGGAGGCGCGCAGGGCATCCAGGCGCTCGTACGCGCTGTCGACAAACTCCTGTTCGGGCAACGGAAGGTCCGTGGGTGAGTGCTGCTGCGCGCCCGTGGTCATGGGTCCTCCTCGTTTTTGGTGGCCTTCTATTGTCCCTCACTTTTCGTCACTGCGCTGTGAACAGCCGCTATTCGACTCGCGCGCTTCGCCCCAAGCTCAAATGGCGTTCCCGGGTGACGCGGCACCTGCCTCGCGGGTACGTTAGACACGACGAAGAAGATCGAGCATGAGGAGGAGACGTGAGCATCAACGCGACCGACCTTTACGAGGATGGCCCCGCCGCAGGCGCGAAGGCCAAGATCCTCCTCATCCACTTCGACGGGGCGATCGACGCCGGCGGGGCCGGGCGCATGGCCATCGGGCAGATGCTGCGCTCGCTGCACAACGAGCGCGTCGCCACCTTTGACGCCGACGCGCTCGTGGACTACCGATCCCACCGGCCGATCATCACCGTCGAGGACTGGGTGTCCTCCCCGGACATGGTGATGCCCCAGACCGTTCTCGACCTGGTCGAGGACGATATGGGTAATCCGATCCTGGTCCTGCACGGCGCGGAACCGGACGCCCACTGGGAGTCTTTCACCAACGCGATCAGCGGCATCTGCGAGCGCGCGGGCGTCGAGATCACCTTCTCGTTGCACGGCGTTCCCTCCGGCGTCCCCCACACGCGCCCGACCCCCGTGCACGTGCAGGCGACCGACGCCTCCCTGCTGCCCGCGGGTAGAGCCACGATCGCGAACCACATGCAGTTCCCCGCGCCCCTGTCGACCTTCGTGCAGATCCGCATGGGGCAACGAGGCATGGGCGGGCTGGCGCTGCTGGGTGCCGTCCCGTTCTACATGGCCGACACCGGCTACCCGGCCGCATCCTCGGCGCTGCTCACCTCCTTTGCGAAGTTCGCGGACCTGTCCCTGCCCGTCGGCGACCTCGAACAGGGCGCCGCCCAGGACCAGGAGAACATCGAGAAGCTCGTCGAGAACAACCCCGAGATCGCCCACACCGTCAGCGCCCTCGAAGAGCACTTCGACGCG